>DATDLP010000486.1:0-2941 GCA_036519255.1 Croceibacterium sp. | reverse complement strand
GTTGCCGTGGCCCGAGCCACTGGCGATCTCGCACGTGCGCCAGACCGGCGAGTTCATCGTCGTGTGCCACGGCTCGGCCGGGTTCTGCAGGAAGGCGAAGCTGCGCAGCACCGCGCCGTCCTGCCAGCCCTCGGGCGTGTCCGGCTTGTCGGGCACGGCCTGGTCCTTGGCCGCGAACAGCCGCGCGCCGGTGTTGGGCAGGACCTCGGCGACGTGTGCCTGCTGCTGCTCGTCCATCCCGCCGATGTAGTATTCGGCCGACAGGGGCCGGGTAACGTTGTCCTTGAGGAACGGGCCGACGGTCTGCCCGGTCACGCGCCGCAGGATCTCTCCGAGCAGGAAGCCCTGGTTGTGCACGTGGTACGCCGCGCGGGTGCCCGGCTGCCACAGCGGGTGCTGCACCTCGAGCGCGCGGATGTAGCCGGGATAGTCGAAGAACCCGCCCGGGTGCATCACGTCGTCGGTCAGCACCGGGATGCCCGCGGTGTGATCGAGCGCCATGCGCACGAGGATGTCCGCTTTGCCGTTCTGGGCGAACTCGGGCCAGTAGGTGGCGATGCGCTCGTTCGGGTCGATCAGCCCGCGGTCGATCGCGATGTTGAAGCAGATGCCCGTGACGCCCTTGGCGACGCTCATCATGCAGACGGTCGAATGCTCGTCCCATTCCTCGCTGCGATCGGCGCGCGCCCAGCCGCCCCAGAGGTCGACCATGGTCTCGCCGTCGAGTACCACCGAGGTGGCCGCGCCGAGCTCGTCCTCGCTGGTGAAATTCTCGACGAAGGCCTCCACCACGGGCGCGAATCGCTCGTCGTAGCGGCCGCGCAGCGGGTACTCGGCGCCGCGCGCGGTGACGGTCTCGTTGAGCTCGACCAGGGCCATGTTCTCTCCCGTTATTGACTAAGTCCTAGGCGAGTCGGCGCGCGGGCGGAAGGGGCTTGGCAGCGCGAAATGAGGGCTCCATCCTGCCTTCCGGGAGAAGAGCGAATGCATGACGTGATCGTGGTCGGCGGCGGGCCGACGGGCTTCGTGACCGCGCTCGGGCTGGCGCAGGCCGGGGTCGGCGTGTGCCTGATCGAGGCCGGGGCGGCGATCATCTCTTCCCCGCGCGCCTGCGTCTATCACTGGTCGATGCTCGACGGGCTCGAGCGGCTCGGGATTCGCGCGGAGGCCGAACAAGCAGGCTACACCAAGGACGACTACCTGTGGCTGGTGAAGAAGACCGGCGAGCGGCTGCCGTACGACCTCAAGGTGCTCGCGAGCGTCACGCCGTTCCCGTACAACATCCAGCTCGGGCAGGACCGGCTGGCGGCAATCTGCCACGCGCGGCTCGAGGCGCTGGCTCATGCCGAGGTGCACTGGCGCACCGCCTTCACGGGCCTCTCCGAAGACGCCGACGGGGTGACCGTCACCGCGAGCACCCCCGACGGCCCGATCGAGTTGCGCGCGCGCTGGGTGATCGGCGCCGACGGTGCGGGGAGCGCGGTGCGCAAGGCGCTTGGCCTCGGCTTCGACGGGATGACCTGGCCCGAGCGGTTCGTCGCGACCAACCTGCGGCACGATTTCGAGAGCGGCGGCTACTGGCAGTCGACGATGGTGGTCGATGAGGAGTGGGGGGCGGTGATCGTCAAGATCACCCGCGATGGGCTGTGGCGCTGCACCTTCATGGAAGACGCTTCGCTGCCTGAGGAGACGTATCTCGAGCGGCTGCCGGAGGCCTATCGCCACCTGCTGCCGGGTGAGGGCGGTTATGAGCTGGACCAGGCCTCGCCGTACAAGATGCATCAGCGGTGCGCCGCGAGCTTCCGCAAGGGCCGCGTGCTGCTCGCCGGCGACGCGGCGCATGTGACCAACCCCACCGGCGGGTTCGGTCTCACTACCGGGCTGTTCGATGCATTTGCGTTGTGGCCGACTTTGGCGGCGGTGGTGCTCGAGGGCGGCGATCCGGCGCTGCTCGATATCTGGGCCGACGAGCGGCGGCGGATTTTCCTCGATAGGACCAGCCCGCAGGCCTGCGCCTACAAGGACTTCGTGTTTCATGCGTGTGGGGGCGGGGCCAGGCTCGAGGAGCGGCTCGAGGGGATGCGGGCGATGGTGCGCGACCCGGACGTGCGGCTGCAGCGGCTGCTATTCACCAAAGGGCTGGAGACGACGAGTCCGGCAGAGTGGTAGCGCTCCCCCTCCCCCTTGATGGGGGAGGGTTACGAAGGCTTGGCAGCTTGCTGCCTAGCCGTAGTTGGGTGGGGGTGACGGCGCGACGGTTGCGCGCGCCCGCTCCACCCCCATCCAAGCTCCGCTAACCGCCTGACGGCGGTAAGCTTCGCTATCCTTCCCCCAACAAGGGGGAAGGGTGTCAGAGGTAAGCGATCGTGCGCACCTCGACGCTCTGCCGCGGCGCCGCGTCGGGCGGCGTGTTCGGGTCCTCGAACGCGCTGTGCGCGGTCAGTTGCACCGCGTCGGGGTCGCTGTCGAACAGCTTGAACGCGAGCGCTTCCCACGGCTGCATGTGCGGCACCCAGTACCAGCGGTGCTCGGGCTTGTAGGCGAGGTTGAAGCCCCACAGCGAACGGCGGTTGAAGTCGCCGAGGCCGCCGACCACCTCGCTGTCGAACAGGTCCGCGCGGCTGACCGTGCTCGCGTCGCACACCGCGAGCGGCGCGCTCTCGACCATCGTGATCGGGCGCCAGACGTTGATCAGCATGTGCCGCCGCTGGAGCCTCTGCTCCGCTTCCTCGGTGGGCAGCAGGTCGCGGGTGAAGTCGGCCACCGTGCGCGCGCCGTAGTCGACGTGCGCGCCGTGGGCGGGCTGGTTGTGGCCGTGCGCGCCGCCGGCGTTGGTGCGGATCACCGGGCCGAAGCTGACGACCTTGTCCGCGCCGGTCAGCCGCTGCACCAGCGCCTCGGTCTGCCGGCAATAGCGGGCGAGCTCGTCGGGATCGGTGAA
>DATDLP010000485.1:0-10612 GCA_036519255.1 Croceibacterium sp. | reverse complement strand
GGAAGAAGTTGTTCGGCTGCACACCCGCCGTGAAGACTGCCGCGGCCGGGACGCCGGTGGCGGTGCAGACGGTTCGCACCGCCGCGGTCTGCTGCGCCACCGGCTGGCGGCTCGAACAGGGGTCGGTGGCGACCGGGACCGAGCGGGTGCTGCCGGCATAGAGATCGGCCACGTTGGGCGCGCGGATCGCGTGCTGGAACTGGGCCCGGAACCGGATGTCCTCGATCGGCTGCCATTCGCCGCCGCCGAGCCAGGTCCAGACCCCGCCGACGCCGTCGAGGCTGTAGTCCGAGTAGCGGAACGCGCCGTTGAGCGTCAGCTCCTCGAAGAACGGCGTGTCGGCCAGGATCGGCAGGCGGACCTCGCCGAACGCTTCCTTGGCCGTGATGCTGCCGCCGGTCGGCAAGCCAGCGTTGAAGCCGACCACGTCGCCCGACGAGAGGAAGCTGTCGGGCCGGTACTGCGCTTCGGTCTTGCGCCATTCGCCGCCGAACGAGAAGCCCGCCGGACCGCCGGGCAGCTCGAACAGGTTACCGGTGAGCGAGGCCGAAGCCACCTGCAGCGTCGCCTCGGTGGTGTTGGTCGCGCTGATGCGGATCGCGGCGGCGCAGGCTTCGCTGACGCCCGATCCGAACACGTTGCACACCGGTGCCGCCCCACCGGCGGAGAGCTGCGACGCCTGCAGCCGGCTGCGCGAGAGCGCGTTGAACAGCAGCTCGGTCGTCTCGGTTCGCGCATAAGTGTAGTAGGCGTCGAACGACAGGTCGCTGAAGAAGCCCTCGTCCCGGCTGCCGATGTCGCCGCGCAGCCCGCCGGTCGCGCGGAACACGTTGCGCTTCTCGTCGGCCTGGCGCGGCCCCGCCTCGACGTAGCGCTTGCCCACGGTCAGCACTGCCAGGCCGTCGCCGGGCGTCGTGGTCCGCGACGCCGGGCCGCTGGTCACCGTCGTCGTGCCGGTCTCGCGCAGGTCGAGCTGGTTGAGCACCCCGCGCATCGCAGACGAGAGATAGGGGTTGTTGACGTTGAGCAGCGTCGGCACGCCGACGTTGCTCGGCGCCAGCTGCATCTTCACCTCGTTGCTGCTGTAGTGCCCCTCGAGGTAGCCGGTGACGCTCTCGGCGAAGTCGTAGTGGGCGAAGGTGTTGAGCATCCAGCGTTCCTGCGGGACGATCAGATAGTTGTCGGGCGCGAGGTCGTAGCGATCCTGCGGATCGAGCGCGGCGCGCTGGCCCTGTCCGCTCGAATCGAAGGTGACGCCGAACGAGCTCATGTTGCTGAGCCCTGCCGCCGCATAAGCCGCGTTGAGCGCCGGATTCGATTGCGCCGAACCCGGCAGCGGGATGCCCGACAGGCGCGAGAACGGAATGTCGCCGCTGCCGGGGGCGAAGAAGAAGCCAGGAATGCCGCCCGCGCCGCGGCAGGTCTGGCCGGCCGGCACGATCAGCCGCGTGCCGCCGCCGAAGGGCGTCGCCGTGTCGGCCGTGACGCAGCCGTCGTTGAGCGACCGGCCGGTGAAGCCCCCGCGCTCGCCGCGCGTGATGCCGTCGCGTGTGGCATAGTCGAGCGAGACGACGACATTGCCGCGATCCTCGGAGAAGTTGCCTCCGGCGGTGACGGTGAAGCTCTTGTTGAACGACTTGGTCGAGCTGTCGGCGCTGACCTGCCCGCGCGCTTCGACGCCTTCGAAGTCGTCGCGCATGATGAAGTTGACCACGCCGGTGATCGCGTCCGAGCCGTAGACCGCCGACGAGCCGCCGGTGACGATCTCGGTCCGCTCGATCAGCGCCGACGGGATGGTGTTGAGGTCGGTGGTCTGCTCCGGCCCGGCAATCGCGAAGCGGCGCCCGTTGACCAGCACGAGGTTGCGCGTGGCACCGAAGCCGCGCAGGTTCACGTCGGCCGTGCCGCCTGGAACGGTGTTCGAGGTCGCGCCGCCGTTGGTCGAGGCGACGAACTGCGGCGATTCGCTCAGCATGCGCTCGACGTTGACCGTGCCCGAGAGCTTGATCTCGGTCTGGTCGATCACCGCGACCGGCGTCGAGGCGTCGAATCCGTCGCGCGCAATGCGTGAGCCGGTGACCACGATCTCTTCGTCGGATTGCCCCGCGGCCGGTTGCGGCGTTCCCTGGGCGGCGGCCGTGACCGGCATCAGCGCCAGACCCGCGGCTGCAATACCCGTTGTGCACAGCAACCCCGTGCGGCTGATCGACATCGTGCGCTTCATGCTCGCTCCCCTCCCTCGTTCGAGCAGGAGAAAGAGATCGCCGCGTTCCCGCGGTCTCGCCGGTCCCCGGAGCCAGCCGCCATTCTCATGGCTCAGCTCACCCCCTGTGGGCGTCGGCTCTCCCCCGAACCAATAATCCCATATTGTGAGATGACATATTATAAGATGAGAGGGCAGGCGTCAATGACCGCGAAACCCACGCGCAAGAATGCGCGGTCATGCGCTTGCGTGACCACGCAGCTGCTCGGAAATCGGGGTTTGGAAAGTTAGTGGCGGAGCGGGTGGGATTCGAACCCACGATACGCTTTTGACGTATACACACTTTCCAGGCGTGCGCCTTCGACCACTCGGCCACCGCTCCGCATGCCTGCTGGCCCAGAAGACCGCGGCAAGGCGGCGCACCTAGGGCTTGCGGGCGCGGCTGGCAAGCCGTGTGGCTTGCGGTGGCGGTGGCGGCACCCTAGCTGCGGGGCATGACCCGCCCGATCGGCCCCGCCCCCTCCGCCGAAGAGATCGAAGCGCTCGCCCGCGCCGCGCTCGCGCGGCTGCCGGCGCAGTTCTCCGAGCACCTCGGCGACGTGCTGCTGCAGGTCGAGGAGTTCGCCGACGACGAGCTGCTCGCCGAACTGGACATCGACGACCCGTTCGAGCTGACCGGAGTCTACGAAGGCACGCCGCTGCACCTCCGGAGCATCGATCACTCGGGCCGCCTGCCCGACCGCATCCGCCTCTTCCGCCAACCGATCCTCGACGAGTGGATCGCCCGCGGCGACGAAAGCCTCGAGCATCTCGTGGCGCACGTGCTGGTGCACGAGGTCGGGCATCACTTCGGGCTCAGCGACGAGACGATGCACGCGCTCGAGGACGAGGTCCGGGACTGAGAATTTCCGCACGCCGAGACGCGAAGGCGCCAAAGTGTAGCGCCCGCGGCGAAGCCGCTTTCACAGGTTCACACGAAGACACCAAGGTGTCGCGCAGCGCCGCACCGGAGCGCTCCATCTTCGTGTCTTCGTGTGAACCGAATTTCAAAAGCGGCTTTGCCGCAATGCGCACCAACTTCGCGCCTTCGCGTCTTCGCGCGAAAACCTCTTGCAGGACCTCGCCGCATCGGCAGACTTCGCCGATGAAGCGCCCGCTCCTCGTCCTCGCCGCCCTCGCCCTGGCGACCCCGCTCTCCGCGCAGAACGCGCCCGAGCCCCCTACCCCAGCCTCGATCGTTGCCGCCGCCCCCACCGCCGACTGGCGCGCGATCGACCCAGCGGATCTGCTCGTGATGACCCTGGCTCCCGACCGCGACGGCAACCCGCGTCAGGTCGTGGTCCAGCTCATGCCCGCGCCGTTCAGCCAGGGCTGGGTCGGCAACGTCCGGACGCTGGCGAAAGCGCATTGGTGGGACGGCACGACGGTCTATCGCGTGGTCGACAACTGGGTCGCACAATGGGGCGATGGCGAGGACGACGACGCGAAGGCCAAGCCGCTGCCCGAAGGCCTGCGCGCCGTGCCCGAGAGCGAGTACGAGGTCACCGACGCGGCTTTCACCACGCCCGCGGTCGGAGCCTACTTCCAGATCAACTCGCTGGCCGAGAGCCCGGCCACTGTCGGCGACCGGGTGGTCCTGCGCGACATCGCACGGGGCAACTACGCCGCGTTCCACGCGGGCTTCCCCTTCGCCGGCTACGAGAACCCGCACCACGGGATCACCTGGCCGACGCATTGCTATGCCTCGGTCGGCGTCGCGCGCGACCTCTCGCCCGACACCGGCACCGGCGCAGAGCTTTATGCCGTCATCGGCCACGCCCCCCGCCAGCTCGACCGCAACATTGCGGTGGTCGGCCGGGTGATCGAGGGGATCGAGCACCTCGCAATGCTGCCGCGCGGCAAGGGCGAGGCCGGAGTGTACGACGATCCGGCGCTGCGCGTGCCGATCGTGGCGGTGCGGCTCGGCGACGAGTTGCCCGAGGCGGAGCGGCCGCGGTTCGAGTACCTCGGCAGCGAGACCGCGAGCTTCGCCCGTTACGTCCAGCTCCGCGCCAACCGCAACGATGCGTTCTACAGGACGCCGGGCGGCGGGGTCGACGTGTGCAACGTCCAGGTGCCGATCCGCCGGGTGGCGCCATGACCACCGTCCGCTTCGCTGCCCCGTTGCAGTCGATTCACATCGAGGAGGGCTACGCCCCGATGGGTTACCTGCGCGTGACCGACGAGGCGGCCGGCGCGATCGTCGCGCACAGGTTCGAGCGCCAGCTCGAGACGGGCAAGCGCCGTGGGTTCGGCTCGGTGAAGGTCACCGTCACCCTCGGCGAGAGCCGCTGGCAGACCTCGCTGTTCCCCAACAAGGACGGGAGCTGGTTCCTCCCGATCAAGAAGCCGGTCCGGGTGGCGGAAGGGCTGGTCGACGGCGCGGACGTGCAGGTTGAGCTGGAGCTGCAGTAAGGCGCTGCTCCGCCGGGAAATTCGCGTTATTCTATTGATTTTTATGTATAATATTTATTATGCGGAGTGGAGGTGCCGCTCAGCGGGACCCCTTCGTGTCTTCGTGCGAGCCATTCTCCGCAGGCGGCAGAGCCCGACGTCGCGATTCCGGGTACAATCCACTTGACAGATATGACCATATAGGTTATTTACACCCCGCCGGGTTCGCCCGGTGCAGCGACGGGTGCAGGGCGTGAACGCGTCATGCCTCACCCCCGCACATGAAGGCCGGCGCCCTCGGACATCTTCCGACAGGGTGTCCCCCAGGATGCGCGGACGGGCCGCGGCGGACCTCACCGCCGCAGCCCGCTCCGGTAAGGCGGCGACTTGCGAGCCCTGTCCGCCAACCCCCGCGCACCACAGGGCCGAGCATGAGGTCCCGCGCGGGTCCCTCGAGCCGTTCGCAACGATCGCGCGCAAGGCAACCCTGTGACGCCCAGGGGCGCGCCGGCCTCGCCGTCCGCTGTCAGGCAAAGGTCCGGGCTCGCCGCCGGACGATCGCGCACAGCCGCCGAGCTAGATCCGCTCCGCCTCCGCCACCGCGTCGCTCGCGCGCAAGGCGCTGACGATCCGGGTCAGGTGCGCGAGGTCCTGCACCTCGACGTCGACCTCGTAGGTGTGGAACGGATCGTCGAGCTGGGTCTGCTCGAGCGTGATCACGTTGGCGTGGTTGCGCGCGAGAATCCCGGCCATCTCGGCCAGCGTGCCGAGCCGGTGGTACACCACCACCCGCAGCCGCCCGACCGCGCCCTGCGAGCGTTCGCCCCACGACAGGTCGACCCAGTCGGCGTCGACTCCGTTG
The DNA here is from genome assembly GCA_036519255.1 of Croceibacterium sp. GTDB lineage: Bacteria > Pseudomonadota > Alphaproteobacteria > Sphingomonadales > Sphingomonadaceae > Croceibacterium_A. The sequence continues at coordinate 5,114 of DATDLP010000485.1, read as the reverse complement.
GCCAGCTCGAGGCAGTCGATCGAGTGCACCTGCACCCCCTCGCCGCGAATCCGCAGCCCGACGATGCGGTCGCCCGGCACCGGGTGGCAGCATTCGGCGAGCGTGAAGCCCATTCCCGGCGTCAGCCCCTTGATCGAGATCGCCCGCACCTGCCCGGGTTCCTCGGGCAGGTCGGCGGTGCTGCCGGGCATCAGCGCTTCCATCACCTCGCGGTCGCTCACTTTGGCCGCGCCGATCGTGTGCATCAGCTCCTCGTCGTCCTCGAGTCCGAGCCGCTCGACCGCCGCGGCGATCGCCTTCTTGCCGATCTTGGCCGGCACGCGCTCGGCAATCTGGTCGAACAGCTTGCGGCCGATCGCCGCCACCTCGGCGTATTCCTTGGCCCGCACCGCGCGGCGGATCGAGGCGCGCGCCTTGCCGGTGACCACGAACCCGAGCCACGAGAGCTGCGGCTCGGCCTTTGCGCCCTTGGCGCCCTTGATGATCTCGACCACGTCGCCGTTGTTCAGCGGGGTGCGCAGCGGCATGTGCCGCCCGTTGATCTTGGCGCCGACGGTCTGCGCGCCGAGATCGGTGTGCACGGCAAAGGCGAAGTCGACCGGGGTCGAACCCTTGGGCAGCTGGAACAGCGCGCCCTTGGGCGTGAAGGCGAAGATGCGGTCCTGGTAGATCGCCAGCCGCGTGTGCTCGAGCAACTCCTCGGCGTCGTGGCTCGCGTCGACGATCTCGATCAGGTCGCGCAGCCAGCCGACCTGGCCGTCGGGCCGGTCGCCCTGCTTGTAGGCCCAGTGCGCGGCGAGGCCGTACTCGTTGAGCCGGTGCATCTCCTTGGTGCGGATCTGCACCTCGACCCGCATCGAGCTCTCGTAGATCAGCGTGGTGTGCAACGAGCGGTAGCCGTTGGTCTTCGGGGTCGAGATGTAGTCCTTGAAGCGCCCCGGCACGAACTGCCACGCCTGGTGCAGCACGCCCAGCGCGCGGTAGCAGTCCTCGAGGTTGTCGGTCAGCACGCGGAAGGCGAAGATGTCGCTGATCTGCTCGAACGGCATGTGCCGCTCGGCCATCTTCTTCCAGATCGAGAACGGGTGCTTCTCGCGCCCCCACACCTCGACCCGCACCCCGGCTTCGGCCAGCGCCTGCTTGATCTTGAGCGCGATCGCGTCGACCTGCCCGCCCTCGGTGCTGCGGATCTGCGCCAGCCGCCCGGTGATCGTCGCATAAGCTTCGGGCTCGAGCTGCTCGAACGCGAGCAGCTGCATCTCGCGCATGTACTCGTACATCCCCACGCGCTCGGCCAGCGGGGCGTAGATGTCCATCGTCTCCCGGGCGATACGGCGGCGCTTCTCGGGGCTCTTGATGAAGTGCAGCGTGCGCATGTTGTGCAGCCGGTCGGCGAGCTTGACCAGCAGCACGCGGATGTCCTCGCTCATCGCGAGCAGGAACTTGCGCAGGTTCTCGGCCGCGCGCTCGTTCTCGGGCAGCTGCTCGATCTTCGAGAGCTTGGTCACCCCGTCGACCAGCTTGGCGACATCGGGCCCGAAGTGCTTCTCGATCTCCTCGATCGTGACCAGCGTGTCCTCGACCGTGTCGTGCAACAGCGCGGTGATGACCGTGTCCTGGTCGAGCTTGAGGTCGGTCATCAGCCCCGCGACCTCGATCGGATGGCTGAAATACGGGTCGCCGCTCGCGCGCTTCTGCGCCCCGTGCTTCTGCACGGTGTAGACATAGGCGCGGTTGAGCAGCGCCTCGTCCGCGTCGGGCTCGTAGGCCTTTACCCGTTCGACAAGTTCGTACTGGCGCAGCATCTCCTTGAATGTGCGGTGCACCATCGGCCGGGGCAAGGGGAAACGGGCTGCGCGACGACGCCGGGCGTCGGGTTGTGTCTCGCGGCACACGCTTCGCACGAAGATCGTTGCGTTTACATAACGAATATCCTATGTCGCGAACATGTCTGCGCGAATCTATAACCGAATCGCGGTATTCCGCGCCGAGGCGCGGATGAGCCGCAAGGACCTCGCGGAGAAGGTCGGGGTCAATCCGCAGACGATCGGCTTTCTCGAGCGCGGCGACTACAACCCGAGCCTCGAGCTCGCGCTGCGCGTGGCACAGGTGTTCAAGGTGCCGATCGAGGTGCTGTTTTCGTTCAAACCCTTCCCGAGCGTGGCGCAGACGCTGCTCGAACAGGAGAACCGCAATGCCCTATCAGGGTGATCCCATCGCCGAGAAGCTCGACAAGGTCGCCGGCATCGTCGGTGCCGCTACCGGCCTCACCCGGTTGCAGCGCCGGTTCAACAGCGGGCGCACGGTGCGCTTCCGCTTCACCCCGCTCGTGCTGCTGGTGCTGGCGAGCGCCGGCCTGTGGCTGCAGATCGCGCACCCCGACAGCGCCGCCTTCCTCGCGATCATGACGGTGTGGATGATCAGCGGCACGGTGCAGGCGTTCAGCCCGATCGGCAACTTGCGCGGAGCCAAGCAGCTCGACGAACGCGAGACGGCGCTGGTCCGCTCGGGTCACTCGATCGGGCTGCTCGCGGCCCTGGGGGTGGCGGTGCTCGGCTGCCTGGCGTTCGGCATGGCCAGCATCGCCGAGCAGGTGCGCCTGCCCAGCTTCTGGCGGCCCGAAGTCGGCACCGACTGGTTCGCGCTCGCGTTCTTCCTGCTCGCGATCGAAGCCAACGTCGCCACGCTTGCAGCGAGCGCGAAGCTGCCCGAAGACCTCGAGGACGAAGAGGACGAATGAACGCCGCGACGACCACGATCTTCGAGCGCATGTCGGCGCTCGCGCGCGAGACCGGCGCGATCAACCTCGGCCAGGGGTTCCCCGACCTGCCCGAGCCGGCCGAGCTGCTCGAGGCGGCGCAGCGCGCGCTGGTCGGCCGGTCGAACCAGTACCCGCCGATGCGGGGCCTCGCCGAGCTGCGCCGCGCGGTGGTGGCCTACTATGCGCGCGAGCAGGGGCTGGCGCTGCGCGAGGAGGAGGTGATCGTCACCTCGGGCGCGACCGAGGCGCTCGCGGCGGCGATCCTCGCGTTCGTCCGCCCCGGCGACGAGGCGGTGGTGTTCCAGCCGTGCTACGACGCCTACGTTCCGCTGATCGAGCGCGCCGGCGGGATCGCCCGGCCGGTCAACCTGCAGCCGCCGCACTGGACGCTGCCGCTCGATGCGCTCGAGACGGCGATCGGGCCGAGGACGCGACTGCTGATCCTCAACACCCCGAACAACCCCACCGCGACGATGCTCGACCGCGCGACGCTCGAGGCGATCGGCGCGCTGTGCGCGCGGCACGACCTCGTGCTGCTGTGCGACGAGGTGTGGGAAGGGATGGTGTTCGGCGAGGCGCCGCACGTCTCGCCGCTGGCGATCCCGGCCCTGCGCGAGCGCGCGATCAAGGTCGGCTCGGCGGGCAAGATCTTCTCGCTCACCGGGTGGAAGATCGGCTGGGCGGCCGCCGCCCCGCCGCTCGCCGAGGCGATTGCGCGGCAGCACCAGTTCCTCACCTTCACCACGCCCACGCCGCTGCAGTGGGCGGTAGCCGAAGGTCTCGCGCTCCCCGCCGAATGGCACCGCGCGCACCGCCAGCGCTACGCCGCGGGGCGGGAGCGGCTGGTCAGGGGGCTGGCCGACGCCGGCTTCGTCCTCCTGCCGTCCGACGGCACCTGGTTCGTCACGATCGACCTCGCCGCGTCAGGCCTCCCGGCCGACGACGAGGCCGTGTCGCAGCGGCTGGTCCACGAGGCCGGCGTCGCCTCGATCCCGCTCTCCGCGTTCTACCGCGACGATCCGGAAAAGGGCTACCTGCGGTTGTGCTTCGCCAAGGAGATCGCGACGCTCGACGAAGCGATCGGCAAGCTGGCGGCGTTCAGGGCCGGGTCCTGATCCTACCCGACCGCAACGCCACCCTTCCACAATCCGACCACGCGCCCCTGGACCGGCTGCCGGTCGAACGGCGTGTTCCCGGCGCTCGCGGCCATCTTGCGCGAGTCGACCACCCACGGCTTCTCCGGATCGATCAGCGCCAGATCCGCCTCGGCGCCCGCGCGCAGCTCGCCGGCGTCGACGCCGAGCAGCGCCGCGGGGTTGCGCGCGACGAGGTCGAACGCGCGCGGCAGGTCGATCACCCCGTCGCGCACCAGCGTCAGCACCATCGCCAGCAGCGTCTCGGCTCCGGCCATGCCCGGCGCGGCGTCGGCGAACGGCAAGCGCTTGTCCTCAGGGCCGCGCGGGTCGTGGCCCGAGGCGACGACGTCGATCGTGCCGTCGGCGATCGCCGCGATCACGGCCTGGCGGTCGGTCTCCTCGCGCAACGGCGGCGAGAGGCGCGCAAAGGTGCGGAAGTCCTGCAGCGCGAGGTCCGACAGCATGAAGTGCGCCGGGGTGACCCCCGCGGTCACCGCCAGGCCGCGCGCCTTCGCCGCGCGCACGAGGTCGAGCGCCGCCGCGGTCGTCACCTGGCGGAAATGCAGCCGCGCTCCGGTCATCGCGGCCAGCGCGATGTCGCGCGCCACCGCGAGCGCCTCGGCCTCGGCCGGCGCGCTCGGCAGCCCGAGCCGGGTCGCCATCTCGCTCGCGGTGGCGGCGGCCTGGCCGGCCAGCCCGGCATCCTCGGCGTGGGTTACGACCACGAGGCCGAGCATGGCCGCGTATTGCAGCAGCCGGTGCATCACCCCGCTGTCGGCGATCCAGCGGCGCCCGGTGGCGACCGCACGCGCGCCGGCGTCGCGCATCAGCGCGATCTCCGCGAGCTGCGCGCCTTCGAGCCCGACGGTGGCCGCAGCGAGCGGGTGGACCCAGAAGTCGGGCTTGCCGCTCGAGGCGGCGAACCGCACCCGCGCCGGATGGTCGAGCGGCGGTGACTGGTCGGGCATCAGCGCCGCCCGGGTGATCCCGCCGAAGTGGAACGCCGGCTTGTCGATCGCGAACACGCCGAAGTCGACCAGGCCGGGAACGACCAGCAGGCCGCCGGCATCGACGATTGCGTCGCCGTCCTGCAACGCGACCTCGCCGGCCGCCTCGATGCGCCCGTCGACGCAGCGGACTGCACCTGGCGCAACGCCCGAGCGCGTGACGACCCGGCCGCCGGTAAGGACGAGCGCCCGCGCGTGCTTCATGCCCAG
>DATDLP010000484.1:0-8154 GCA_036519255.1 Croceibacterium sp. | reverse complement strand
AGTGCAGGCGATGAAGTTCGGCACCCGCTTCGCCATGCCGCGGCGGGTGCGCTCGCTCGCGCGCGACGGCGACGGGTTCTGCGTGACGCTCGACGACGGCGCGGTGGTCTGCGCGCGCAGCGTGCTGGTAGCGACCGGCGTGCAGTACCGGCGGCTGCCGATCGCGCGGCTCGAGGAGTTCGAGGGGACGGGCGTCTACTACGCGGCGACCGAGATGGAGGCGCGCTTCTGCCGCGAGACCGAGGCGGTGGTGATCGGCGGTGGCAATTCGGCCGGGCAGGCGGCGATGTTCCTCTCGCGCGCCGCGCGGCACGTACACCTGCTGGTCCGGCGGAGCGAGCTGGTCTCGACCATGAGCGCGTACTTGCGCCAGCGGCTCGAGGCCGATCCGCGCATCACGATCCACTACGGTGCCGAGCTCGCCGGCGTCGACGGGGACGAGCGCCTGCGCGCGGTCGTGATCGAGCGCGCCGGCGGCACGCACCGCCTCGACGCCTCCGCGCTGTTCATCATGATCGGCGCCGCGCCCAACACCGAGTGGCTTTCCGGGCTGGTCGAGCTCGACGGCAAGGGCTTCGTCAGGACCGGGGCCGAGGTCGGCGCGCGCTCGGCCTACGAAACCTCCTTGCCCGGGGTCTTCGCGGTGGGCGACGTCCGCTCGGGATCGACCAAACGCGTCGCCTCGGCAGTGGGCGAAGGCTCGGTCGTGGTCAGCGCAATCTGGACGCGGCTCGACGAGCTGCGCCAACGGGCCCGCGCCGGCGCCTGAGGACCGGCGGGATGGGACGATCGACGCGGGCGACCAAGGCGCTCGAAGCCGCGCGGGTGGCGTTCACGGTCCACGAGTACGACTACGATCCGGGCGCCGATCGCGTCGGCCTGCAGGCGGCCGAGGCGCTGGGCGAGGCGCCCGCCAGGGTGCTCAAGACGCTGATGGTGCTGGTCGACGGCCAGCCGGCCTGCGCGATCCTGGCATCGGACCGCGAGCTGTCGATGAAGAAGCTGGCGGCCGCGCTGGGCGGCAAGGCGGCGGCGATGATGCCGCCCCACGATGCCGAGCGGATCACCGGCTACAAAGTCGGCGGGATCAGCCCGTTCGGCCAGACCCGGGTGACGCGGTTCGTGCTCGACGCGGCGGCGGCGGCGCACGAGCTGGTGTTCGTCAACGCGGGCCAGCGCGGGCTGCAGGTCCGGCTGAGCCCGGGCGATGCGGCAGCCGCGCTTCGGGCCAAGGTGGCCGACGTCCACGCCGGCGCGGGGTAGCTTCGTGTGCCTCGCAGGCCTGGCTGGGCTGGTCGCCGGTATCGCTGCACGTCTGGCTTCTCGCGCGTGGCTTCCGCATGGTATCGCGCCCGCAAGACGCGCATTCGCGCTCATGCGCCGTGAGTTACGGCGCAGCCCCATTGCATCCCTTCGCCGCGGCTCATAGCTGACACTCATGGAACTGTCCCCCACGGCGCTGGTCCTGCTCGGGCTCCTGCTCGCCGCCTGGACGTTCGGCGCGGTGTGGCTGGTGCTGTCGGCGCAAGGCCGCGCGCGGCAGGCGAACGTCGCGCGCAGCACCGCGCGGCGGCTGACGCGGATGATCGACGATTCCCCGGCGGTGCCGCTGCTGGTGAGGGCCGACGGCAAGATCGAAGGGCCCGAGCGCCTCGCCGCGTGGCTCGGGCTCGAGGCGCTGCCGGGCTTCCTCAGCGAGCTCGCGGGCGACGAGGCCGGGCTTTCGCCCGACGATCTCGAGCAACTGCGCGACGCGGTGCGCAAGACGCAGAAGACTGCCGCGCCGTTCCGCATGGTGGTCAGCCCGCGCGGCTCGAACAAGAGCCTCGCGGTGCGCGGCCACCTGGCCGATCCGGCGATCGCGCAGGGCGGCGCGGCGCTGGTGTGGTGGTTCGATTTCTCGGAAAGCGAGGTCGAGCTGCAGCGCCTGCGCGCCGAGACCGCACGGGCGCGCAACGATTTCGGCGCGCTGGTCGGGCTGATCGAGGCGGCGCCGACGCCGATGTGGTTCCGCGGTCCCGACATGAAGCTGCGGCTGGTCAACAGCGCCTATGTCGAGGCGGTCGGCGCGCCGGGCTCCGACGAGGCAGTCAAGGCCCAGGTCGAGCTGATCGAGGCGGTCGACGGCCTGACCGCGGCGCAAGTGGCCAAGCAGGCGCACGACAAGGATCTGCCGGTCGAGCGCATCGTCCAGGCCACCGTCGGCACCCAGCGGCGCACGCTCAAGGTCAGCGACCTGCCGCTCGGCAAGGAGGGCGTCGCCGGCTACGCGATCGATATCGAGGAGATGGAGGAGCAGGCGCGCGAGTTCCGCGCGTTCCGCGAGGCGCAGCGCTCGATGCTCGACCTGCTGTCGGTCGGCGTGGCATTGTTCGACTCCGAGCGGAGCCTGACCTTCGCCAACCAGCCGTTCCAGCGCACTTTCGCGCTGCCGCCGTCGGCGCGGCTCGATCCGCTCGCGTTCGAGCGGTTCCTCGACATGGCGCGCGATGCGGGCCGCCTGCCCGAGACGCGCGATTTCCCCGCCTGGCGGCGCGAACTGGCCGGATGGTTCACGCTCGGCTCGGCGACCGAGGACGCGTGGACGCTGGGCGACGGCACGCACCTGCGGATCGTCGCGCAGCCGATGCCCGACGGCGGGCTGGTGCTGGTGGCCGAGGACCGGTCCGAGCAGCTCGCGCTGTCGGCAGTGCGCGACACGCTGCTGCGCACGCGCACCGCGACGTTCGACAGCCTGTTCGAATCGCTCGCGGTGTTCGCGCCCGACGGGCGGATGCAGCTGTGGAACCGCCGCTTCCCGCAGATCTGGGGCCTGCCCGAGGAGCTGTTCGACCAGCACCCGCGGATCGAGCCGCTGCTCGAGAAGATCGGCAACCGGCTCGCGCGGCCGGCGCAACGCCAGTCGATCGGCGAGGTGGTCCGCGCGGCGACGCTCGACCGCAAGCAGCGCGGCGGGCGGGTGCAGCTGGCCGACGGTCGCACGCTCGAGTTCGCCGGCGTGCCGCTGCCCGACGGCAACGGGCTGCTCACCGTGCTCGACGTGACCGACAGCAAGAAGGCCGAGGACGCGCTGCGCGAGCGCAACACCGCGCTCGAGGAGGCCGACGCGGTCAAGACGCGGTTCCTCGCCAACATGAGCTACGAGTTCCGCACCCCGCTGACCTCGATCGGCGGCTTCGCCGAGCTGCTGCAGAGCGGCGTGGCGGGCGAGCTGAGCGACCAGGCGCAGGACTACCTCGCGGCGATCCTCGCCGCGGTCGACCGGCTGCGCGGGCAGATCGAGAGCGTGCTGGACCTGACGCAAAGCGAGGCCGGGCTGCTGCCGATCCAGACCGAGGAGGTCGAGTTGCTCGGCTTCGTCACCCAGGTCGTGCGCGAGCGCGAGGAGGCGCTCGAAAGCAAGGGGCTGACGCTCGACCTGCGCGGCGACAAGGGCAGCGGCAAGATCATGGCCGACACGCGCCAGCTCGGACGCGCGCTCGGCAATCTGCTCGACAACGCGATCAAGGCGACCCCCGAGCGCGGACGCATCCTCGTCGCGCTGTCGCGACGCAAGCAGGGCGCGCGGATCGTGATCTCCGACAACGGCGAGGGGATGAAGCCGAGCGAGCTCGCGCGTGCGCTCGACGGCTACCGCATCGGCGCCGACGGCAAGCCCGAGGCGCGCCGCGGCGGGCTCGGCTTGCCGCTCGCGCGCCAGCTGATCGAGGCGCACGGCGGGCGGCTCGACATGCAGTCGGAGCGCGGGGCGGGCACCACCGCGACGATCAGCCTGCCGTGACTCGGGGCATGGTCGAGGAGCTTCCGGACCTCGCCGCGATGGAATCTTTCGGCGCGCGCATCGCGGCGCAGCTGCGGCCGGGGGACGTGGTTGCGCTCACGGGCGGGCTCGGCGCGGGCAAGACCACGCTCGCTCGCGGGATCATCGCCGCGCTCGGGCATGCGGGCGAGGTGCCATCGCCGACGTTCACCATCGTCGAGACCTACGATCCGCCCGCGGTGCGGCTGCCGCTGGTGCATGCGGATTTCTACCGCCTCCAGCGGCCCGAGGAAGCCGACGAGCTCGGGCTCGACGATTACCGCGAAGATGCCGCGCTGCTGGCCGAGTGGCCCGAACATGCCGGCGGTTTTACCGGCGAGCCGGGCTGCCTCGCGATTTCGCTCGAAACTGCGGGCACCGGGCGCAGGGCGATTGTCGAACCGGGCGCGGATTGGCTAGGGCGCCTGCCATGACAGAAGGGTTGCCGGAAGGCGTCGACGAATTCCTGGAGCAGGCAGGCTGGGGCGGGGCGGCGGTCGAGCCGCTGCCCGGCGACGCGAGCTTCCGCCGCTATTTCCGCGTCCGCAACGGCGGCGCGAGCGCGATGCTGATGGATGCCCCGCCGCCGCACGAGGATCCGGGGCCGTTCCTCGAAGTCGGCGCCTGGCTCGCCGCGCACGGCCACCGCGCCCCGGCGATCCACGCCGAGGACCGTGGGCGCGGGCTGGTGCTGATCGAGGACTTCGGCGCCGACCGGATGCGCGACTGGCTCGACGAGAACGCGCATGCCGAGGAGGTGACCTATGGTGCCGCGATCGACGCGCTGGTGCGGCTCCACGCCTCGCCGCCGGGCCCGTTCGCGCCGTACGACATGGCGGTCTACCAGCGCGAGGCCGGGCTGTTCGTCGAATGGTATTGCCCCGCGATCGGGCTCGCGGTCGACGAGGCCGGGTATCGCGCTGCGTGGGACGCCGCGCTCGCGCCGATGCTGCCGCGGCAGGACCCGGGCGTCACCGTGCTGCGCGACTATCACGCCGAGAACATCATGTTGCTCGATACCAACGAAGGGGGGGGCGGGGCGCAGGGGCTGATCGACTTCCAGGACGCGCTTGTCGGCCACCCGGCCTACGACCTCGTCTCGCTGCTGCAGGATGCGCGGCGCGACGTTTCGCTTGGGCTCGAGCGGGCGATGCTCGACCGCTACCTCGCGCAGGTCGCTGCCGGGGCCGATTTCGAGGCGGACTACGCGCGGCTTGGCGCGCAGCGCAACGCCAAGATCGTCGGCATCTTCGCCCGGCTGTGGCGGCGCGACGGCAAGCCGCGCTACCTGCCGATGATCCCGCGCGTGTGGCAGGCGATGGAGCGCGATCTCGCGCACCCGGCGCTGGCCCCGGTCGCCGAATGGTTCGCCGTCAACATTCCGCAACATCTGCGCGATAGCGGCGGCGGCGAGATCCGATGAAGCCGCTCGTCACCGATACCGCGATGGTCATGGCCGCCGGCCTCGGCAAGCGCATGCGGCCGCTGACCGTGAGCCAGCCCAAGCCGATGGTGCGCGTCGCGGGCAAGCCGCTGATCGACCACGCGCTCGACCGGCTCGGCGAGGCGGGGATCGCGCGTGCGGTGGTCAACGTCCACTACATGCCCGAGGCGGTCGAGGCGCATCTCAAGGACCGCGCGCTGCCGCGGGTGACGATCTCCGACGAGCGCGCGCTGCTGCTCGAGACCGGCGGCGGGCTGGTCAAGGCGCAGGATCTGCTGCCCGACCCGTTCTTCTGCGTGAACAGCGACAACGTGTGGCTCGACGGCCCGAAGAACGCGTTCCGCGAGCTGTCCGACACGTGGGACCCGACGCGGATGGACGCGCTGCTGCTGCTCGTGCCGCACACCGGCGCGCGCAACTTCGCCGGCAAGGGCGATTTCCACATGGACGGGCGCGGACGGCTGACCCGCCGCCGCGCCGGCCGCATCGCGCCGTTCATCTACACCGGGATCCAGCTGGTAGCGAAGCGCCTGCTGCGCGACGCGCCGCAAGGGCCGTTCTCGACCAACCTGCTGTGGGACCGGGCGATCGAGGAAGACCGGCTCTACGGCGCGGCGTTCACCGGCCAGTGGTTCGAGGTCGGCAACCCCCAAGCGATTGCGCCGACCGAGGCGGCGCTGGCGGGGGCTTGAACGGGGTCCGGCTTTCGCCAGGAGGACGAGAGCGGGTGAGAGGTCGTCCGATCGCTTGCGGAAATCGATCCAATCGCCGTTGCGGTGAACCGGCCGAGGTCGCATCTCTGTAAGCCTCGCGATGAAGAATCAGCCGCAAGTCTACTCGATCGCCGCGCACCGCGGGTTTGCCGACGCGCTCGTCGCCGGGCTGGTGCCGCGCTACGCCGATCCGGAGCTCGGCCTCGCGCGGCTGACGCTGCTGTTGCCGAGCGGGCGTGCGGTGCGGACGGTGACCGAGGCCTTCATTCGCCACTCCGGCGCGGGCCCTTCGACAAGCTCAGGACAGGGCCTGCTCATGCCGCGCATGGCGGTGGTCGGCGACCTCGATCTCGACGAGACGTTGGGGCCGCTGCTCGACCCGCTCGGCACGCTCGAGATCGCGCCGGCGGCCGATCCCGCGCGCCGCTGGCTGCGCCTCGCCGAGCTGATCCGCGCGAACTGGCGCGGCGGCAGCCCGCCGAAAGGCAGCGCGCTGCTGCGGCTCGCGTTCGAGTTCGGCCGCACGATGGACCGGCTGCTGGTCGAGGAAATCGGCCCCGAGGAACTGACCGGGGACCGCGTGGTCGAGCTGGTCGGCGACCTGTCGCAGCACTGGATCGACAGCCTGTGGCTGTTCGCGCGGGTGCAGACGCTGTGGTTCGACGAGCTCATGGCGCGCGGCGAGGTCGATCCGGCCGACCGCCGCAACCGGCTGTTCCGCCACGCGGCGAAACGCTGGCGCGCCGAGCCACCGCCGACGCCGATCGTCGCTGCGGGTGTGACCAGCGCCGCCAGGGGGCTGGCCGATCTGCTGCGCTGCATTGCGCGGCTGCCGCAGGGCGCGGTGGTGCTGCCCGACCTCGATCTCGCGCTCACCCGCGCGGCGTGGGACGAGCTGGGCGCCGCCGGCGCGCGCGGGGCGGAAACGCCGTTCGGGCGCGAGGACGCGGTCACGCACCCGCAGTACCATCTCAAGCTGCTGCTCAACCGGATGTGGATCGCGCGCGACGAGGTGCAGCCGTGGCACCGCGCGGGGCTCGGCGCCGGGCCGCCCGAGCGCAGCCACGCGATCTCGAGCCTGTTCCTGCCGCCCGAGGCGAGCAAGGCGTGGGTCGACCTGCCGGCCGAGAAACGCCGACTGGCTGGCGTGCGGCTGATGGAATGCGCCAACCCGGAGGAGGAAGCGCAGGCGGTGGCGCTGCTGGTGCGTCAGGCGCTCGAGCTGCCCGAGAAACGCGTCGCGGTGGTCACGCCCGATCGCGGGCTTGCCGCGCGGATCGTGCAGCATCTGCGGCGGTGGAACATAGCGGCCGACGATTCCGCCGGCCGGCCCCTCTCGCAGACCGCCGCCGGCCGCGTGCTGCTGCTGCTCGCCGACTTAGGCGCCGAGCAGGCCGCGCCCGTGCCGCTGATGGGGCTGATCGAGCACCCGCTGGTGCGGATCGGTGAAGGCCGGGCCGCGTGGCTCGACCAGGCACGCGCGCTGGAGCTGGAGCTGCGCGGGCCGCGCAAGGCGCCCGGGCTCGAACCGCTGCGCGACGTGGCCGAGGCGGCAGGCGTGGCGCCCTGGTGGGGCGAGGTCGAGGCGATCCTCGCGCCGCTGATGGCCGAGGGCGAGAGCTTGCTGGCGGAGCAGATCGATGCGCTGGTCGCGGCGGGCGAGGCGCTGTGCGGCGAAGCGCTGTGGGCGCAGGCCGACGGGCGCGCGCTGTCGGCGTTCGTCGACGAGCTGCGGTTGAACGCGCGCGAGGTCGGCACGCGGCTCGACCCGGCCGAGCTGCCCGCCGCGCTGCGCGAGGCGATGGACCGCGTGGCGGTGCGCCCGCCGTGGGGCGGGCATCCGCGCGTGGCGATCTACGGCCTGCTCGAATCGCGCATGACCCGCGCCGAGCTGGTGATCTGCGCCGGGCTCAACGAGGGCACCTGGCCGACCACTCCGGCGACCGACCCGCTGCTCGCGCCGGCGGTGCTGCGCGCGCTCGGCGTGCCCGGCGCCGACTTCCGCATCGGCCTCGCCGCGCATGACCTCGCCGGCGCGCTCGGCGCGCCCGAGGTGGTGCTGAGCCGCGCGCGACGCGAGGCGGGCGGGCCGGCGATCGCCTCGCGCTTCTGGCTCAGGGTCGAGGCGCTGCTCGGGGAGCTGGCCGAGGGGCATGGCGAGCACGAGGCGGTCGCGCTGGCCCGCGCGCTCAACGAAC
>DATDLP010000483.1:0-5364 GCA_036519255.1 Croceibacterium sp. | reverse complement strand
TCTCCGCCAGTCATTGAGCGATCGCGCCATTCGCGCCGCGCCCCGCGGATCGGACCGGTCGAGCACGAGCGTCACGTCGGCGAGAAACCGATAGCCGCGCCCCGAGGGATCGTGAAACGCGTGCGGGTTGGCCGCGAATGCACCGACCACCGCGCCCAGACGACCGGGGTGCACGATCGTGAAATCGGGATGCGCCAGCAGGCGCGGCGCGGTCTCGATCGTATCGTCGCGCGCCGACAGCGCCTGCAGCGCGAACCATTTGTCCAGCAACCGCGGATCGTCGCGATAACGCCGGTGGAACGCGGCGAGCGCCCTGGTTCGCTCGGATGCGTCCGAATCCGCCAGCGCGCGCAAGGCATCCTCGCGCTCGGTCATGGTCTCGGCCTGCTCGAACTCGCGCAGGGCCATCGCCCCTGAATCGTCGGCCCCCGAAGCCAGCAGATAACCGAGCGCGACCCCCCGCAGCCTGCGCGCGCCTTTCGCGCCAGGCCCCGCCGCGACCACCGCCTGGGCCTCGCGCCATTCCGGCTCCAGCTCGCGGCCAAGCTCGCGGCGCAACGCCTTCCATGCGGAGTGAATCTGTCCAGGGTCGACCGACTCCAGCCCCTCGCCGACCAGTTTCTGCGGCGGGAGCGACACCAGCTCGGCGAGAAGGCCCCGATCCAGCGCACCCTCGCCCAGTGCCTGCCGCAGCGCCTCGACCAACGGCCCGCGCTCGGACGAGGGATCGCGCAGCGCCGCCAGCATGAGGTCCTGCATCGCGGCGTGCCGGCTGAAGGGGTCGTCGTCGCGCGAAGCCAGCAATGCGAGCTCGTCCAGTGCGCGCGCAGCCTTGATCCGCACGGGCGCGGAGAAGCCCCGGTTGAGCGAAAGCGCGGGCAACTCGCCGATCCCGGCAAACGTGAACTCGGCCTCTGCCGCCTCGAGCACTACCAGCCGCTCCGCCATCAGCGCGCCGCTGCCGGCCCCGAACAGCGCGACGCGCAAGGGAATCGGCAGTGGCGGATGCACGGGATTCTGGGAAAGTCTCAACGTGGCCTGCTCAGCCCCCGGATCGTAGGCAAGAGCCGCGGTGACCGTCGGCGTGCCCACGGTCTCGTACCAGCGCCGGAAGCTCGCGAGACTCGCGCCGCCGGCTTGCTCCATGGCGCCGAGAAAGTCCTCCCACGTCGCCGCCCCGCCATCGTGCCGCGCGAAGTACAGGTCCGCGCCTGCGCGAAACGCCGCTTCGCCCAGGACCGTGCGGATCATGCGCACGATCTCGGCGCCCTTCACGTAGACCGTGGCGGTGAACAGCTCGGCGACCTCGGTATAGCGATCGGGCCGCACGGGGTGCGCCCGCGGGCCTGCATCCTCGACGAACTGCGCGGCGTGCAGCGAACGCACGTCCTCGATCCGCCTGACCGCGGCCGAGCCGCGATCGGCGCTGAAGCCCTGGTCGCGGAAGACCGTGAAGCCCTCCTTCAGCGACAGCTCGAACCAGTCGCGGCAGGTCACCCGGTTGCCCGACCAGTTGTGCAGGTATTCGTGCGCCACGAGCGCGGCGACGACGTCGAGCTCGGAGTCGGTCGCGGTCGCCGGGTCGGCCAGCACTTGCGCCGCGTCGTGAATCGCCAGGCCCTTGTTCTCCATCGCGCCGAACCGGAAGTTCGGCAGCGCGACGAGGTTGTAGCGCGACAGGTCGTACTCGCGCCCATAGGCGTCCTCGTCCCAGCGCATCACCGCCTTCAGCGATTCCATCGCGTGCGCGGCGCGCGCGAGGTCGGCTTCGCGCGTCCACACGCCGAGCGCGACCTCGCGGCCCGAGCCGGTGGTGAAGCTGTCGGTCCGGGCCGCGAGCTGCCCGGCGACCAGCGCGAACAGATAGCAGGGCTTGGGATGGGGATCGCACCATTCTGCCCAGTGCCGTCCGTCGTCGCTGTCGCCGGCCGCACGCAGGTCGCCGTTGGACAGCAGGACGGAAAACAGTGCTTTGTCCGCCTCGATCCGCACGCTGAATCGGCTGAGCACGTCGGGCCGGTCGGGAAAGAACGTGATTCGGCGGAAATGCTCCGGCTCGCATTGCGTGCACAGCACCCCGCCGAGCTCGAACAGCCCCTGCTGCTCGGCCACCGAGGGCAACAGATCGACCGCCGTCTCGACCGTCGCGCGGTCGGCCGCCAGCTTCACGGTCAGCCCCGACTTGTCGAGCTTGTGCGATGCCGGCCGGCCGTCGACAGTCAGCGAGCGCAGCTTCAGGCCTATGCCGTCGAGCCGCAGCGGTTCGCGGTGAGCCCCGTTGCGCACCACCGTCAGCCGCGCGCGCACGCGAGTCCGGACCGGGTCGAGATCGAACTCGAGCGCGATCTCTGGTACCAGCCAGGCCGGCGGCCGGTAGTCCTCGCGCCGCACGACCATGGGTTCAGTCCATGTGCTTGAGGCCGACGCGCAGGTAGTCCCAGCCGGTCACCAGCGTCAGGATCGCCGCGCCCCACAGCGTCGCGAGGCCGACGGTGTGCGGCACGTTGGCCTCGATGCCGCCGATCCACACGTTCCACCCGGGCAGCGCACCCCCGAGAATCAGCGAGCCGAGCGCGATGATCTGGCAAGTCGTCTTCCACTTGGCGAGCTTGCTCACCGGGACCGAGACCTGCAGCCCGCCGAGGAACTCGCGCAAGCCGGACACCGCGATCTCGCGCACCAGGATGATGAGCCCGGCAATCACGTGCGCATCGCCAACGTATGGCCCGCGCAGCACGCCCTGCGCGGTTAGCACGAGAATCACCGCGGCGATCATGATCTTGTCGGCGATCGGGTCGAGAAACATCCCCAGCCTCGACACCGCGCCGCTCGAACGCGCCAGGTAGCCGTCGAAGTAGTCGGTGATCCCCATCAGCGAGTACAGCGCGAACGCCAGCCCGTAGCCGAGCCGCCAGTCGGGCCACCACAGCAGGAACGCGAGCAGCGGGACCGCGAAGATCCGCGAGAGGGTCAGCAGGTTCGGCAGCGTGAGCATCGCATGCTGCCCTAGCGCGTCGGAGTGGCCGGAAAAAGTGCGCGCTGCGCTTGTTCTTACACATAAGGCGGCTAAGTCAGGCCGGCAAAGCGAGAGACCCACCCGGCGGCACATGCTGACATCGACCCACCTGCTCAGGCAGCGGCGCTTTCTGCCGCTGTTCGCGACCCAGCTGCTCAACGCGTTCAACGACAACCTGTTCAAGAACGCGATGGTGCTGTTCGTCGTCTACAGCGTGTACAATTCCGAGGAAGCCGAGGCCCAGTTCAGCGCGATCGCCTCGGGCCTGTTCATCCTGCCGTTCTTCCTGCTCTCGGCGATGTCCGGCCAGCTCGCCGACATGCGCGACAAGGCGTTCATCATCCGCTGCGTCAAGCTGGCCGAGATCTTCATCATGACGGTTGGCGCGGCCGGGCTGCTCATGGCCTGGCAAGGACTGCTGACCGAAGCCGTGGCGATCCCTCTGATGCTCGCCGCCCTATTCGCGATGGGCGTGCATTCGACCTTCTTCGGTCCGATCAAGTACGCGATCCTGCCGCAGCACCTGCAGAAGGACGAGGTGCTCGCGGGGACCGGCCTGGTCGAGGCGGGCACCTATATCGCGATTCTCGCCGGCACGATTCTCGCCGGCTACATCGAGGTCGAATGGGCCGCGCTCGGCGTCGTGCTCACCGCCTGCGTCGGCTACCTGACCAGCCGCCAGGTCCCCCCTGCCCCGCCGTACGAGGCCGGACAAGCGGTCGACTGGCATCTGCTGCGCAGCTCGGTCGCGCTGGTGCGCAACACGATGCACCAGCGCGAGGTGTTCTACGCGATCCTCGCGATCAGCTTCTTCTGGACCATCGGTGCCGTGCTGTTCATCCAGTTCCCGCCGCTGGCCAAGACCGTGCTCTACGCCAGCAAGGAAGTCGCCAGCCTGTTCCTGGTGATCTTCTCGATCGGCGTGGCGATCGGCTCGGTGGCGATCAACGCCGCGCTCAAGGGCGACGTCTCGGCGCGCTACGCGCCGATCTCCGTGCTGGCGATGGGCGGGTTCGTGGCGATCTTCTGGTTCCTGTGCCACGAATGGAGCATCGACGTCTCGGCCGGGGACCTGATGACGGTGCGCGAATTCCTCGCGCAGCCGCTCGCCCCGCCGATCCTGATCACGCTGCTGCTGATCGCCGTCTCCGGCGGCATGTTCGTCGTGCCGCTCTACGCCTTCCTCACCACCAAGTGCGACCCCGCGCAGGCGGCGCGCATGGTGGCGGCGAACAACATCGTCAATTCGGGGGCGATGGTGGCCGGCTCGCTGATCGCCGGCGGGCTCAGCGCGGCAGGCATTCCGCTGGTCGAGCAGGTCCTGCTGAGCGCCGTGATGTGCCTAGTTTCGGCCTGGCTCGGCGTGCGCCTGTACAAGGCCGAGCGGCTCGCGCTCGCGGCCGCCTGATCGTCAGAAGATGAAGGCTGAAACGGCCAGCAGGCACGCGCAGTAGGCCTGCGCGAAGCCGCGCGCATCGTGCCACAGCTGCTCGCGCCACGGAACCCGCGCCTCGACGCGCATCTCGCACACGTGCGGCGGCAGCGAAGCCCGGAAAGGGTGCCGGGCGGCTTCATTGGTGAGGACCAGGGAGCGGCGCATGAGCATTTCGTTAACCCGATGGTAACCATTGGAAAGGGGATTGGTGCCCGCTGTCCACAACAGGGACGGTTTGGCCGCGATTGCCCCCGCCCTGCCGTCGGGCTATTCGCCTGGGCCATGCCCACCGACGCCGCCCGCCTGCTGGTCGAATGCCTCGTCGAGCAGGGCTGCGACCGGGTCTTCACCGTGCCAGGCGAGAGCTTCCTGCCGGTGCTCGACGCGTTGCGCGACTGCGACGCGATCCAGACCGTCACGTGCCGCCAGGAAGGCGGCGCCGCGTTCATGGCCTGCGCCGACGGGGCGCTGAACGCAGCCGGCAGCGGGCGGCCGGGCGTGTGCTTCGTCACCCGCGGTCCCGGCGCCACCAACGCCAGCATCGGGGTCCACGTGGCGCTGCAGGATTCGCAGCCGATGATCCTGTTCGTCGGCGACGTCGACCGCGCGATGCGCGACCGCGAGGGGTTCCAGGAAGTCGACTTCCCGGCGTTCTTCGGTCCGCTCGCGAAGTGGGCCGCGCGGATCGACGACGCGGCGCGGATCCCCGAGTATCTCGCCCGCGCCTACGCCACCGCGATTGCGGGACGGCCTGGCCCGGTGGTGCTCGCGCTGCCCGAGGACATGCTCCACGAGGCGGGGCTGACCGCCGCGCCGCGACCGTTCGTCGCCCGGCCGGCGCAGGCCCCCTGCCCCGACGCGATGAGCGCCTTGATGGCACTCCTTGCCGATGCCGCCGCGCCGGTGGCGGTGG
>DATDLP010000482.1:0-2697 GCA_036519255.1 Croceibacterium sp. | reverse complement strand
GTCGGGGGTAGTGAAGGAACTGGCGTGAAATCCGTCGCCGATCTCTCGAAACGACTCGAGGTGCTGCACAAGCGCACCGAGGAAACACCGCTCTTCAATCCCGTCTTCCAGCTCTCGCTCGACCTCTCGCGCCTGCTCGAGGCTGGCGAGCTGACGCTGGCCGATTGCGGGGCGCTGATCGCCGAGCTCGAATGCGATGCGCTCAAGAGCCGCGCCGAGCGGCTGCGGCGGCTGGTCGCGCCGGTCGCACCCGATGCCAACGGCGCGGCGCTCGACGCCGGTCTCGCCGCGCCCGATTTCGCCGCGTTTCGCACACGCTGGGAACGCCCGCAGCTGCACGCGGTGTTCACCGCCCACCCGACCTTCCTGCTGACCCCGGCGCAGTCCGAGGCGGTGGCGGCCGCGGCGAGCAGCGACGCGGCGATCGACGCGGGCGTCTGCGTGGTGACCGCCGAGCGGCCGAAGATCACGCTCGCGCACGAGCACGAGCAGGCCATGCGCGCGCTGGCGCATGCGCAGGACGCGCGCGATGCGATCGTCGCGCGGGTGCTACGCCATGCCGCGCGCGAGTGGTCCGCCGAGTGGCTCGCGCTTGCGCCGCTGCCGTTCCGTTTCGCGACCTGGGTCGGCTACGACATGGACGGGCGCACCGACATCGGCTGGGCGCAGTCGATCGGCTTCCGCCTGTCGGAGAAAGCCGAACGGCTCGCGCGCTACGTCGCCGCGCTGGCGGCGATCGATCCGGACCATCCGCTGCTCGGCGAACTGCGCCCCGCCGCGGCCTATGCCGCCGACCGGGCAAAGGACTTCGCCGCCGACCTGTCCGACCCTGCAGCGCTTTCGGTCGCCGCCAACCGGCTGACGGCGAACGACCCGCGCAAGCTGCTTTCGCTCGGACGGATCATCGAAACGCTCGAGCGCGAGGCTGCGAGCGCCGAAGTGGAGCGCGCGATCGCGCTCAAGACGCTTGCCGCGGCGATGCGGGCCGACGGGCTCGGCATGGGCTGGATCCACTTCCGGGTGAACGCCAAGCAGCTGCACAACGGCATCCGGCGCCGGCTCGACCCGGAAGGCGAGCTCGACCTGTCGAGCATGGGCGCGGTGGCCTACCTGCGCAAGGCGATCGCCGAGGCGACTCCCTTGCGCTCGAACTTCGCTGCGCTGGCGATCGAAGCCTCGACCGCGACGCGCCAGTTCCTCGCGATGGCGCAGATCCTGCAGCACATCGATGCCGACGCACCGATCCGGATGCTCGTCGCCGAGTGCGAGGAGCCGGCGACGGTGCTCGCCGCGCTGTATTTCGCCAGGCTGTTCGGGATCGACCGCAAGGTCGACATCTCGCCGCTGTTCGAGACCGAGCAGGCGCTCGAGCACGGCGGGCGTTTCCTCGACGCGCTGCTCGCCGAGGACGAGTACCGCGCGTACGCGAAGCGGCGCGGGAGGGTATCGGTGCAGACCGGGTTCTCCGACGCCGGGCGCTTCGTCGGGCAGATCCCGGCGAGCCTGGCGATCGAGCGGCTGCAGGGACGGCTGGCCGAGGCGATGGCGGCCAACGGGCTGAGCGACCTGGCCGCGCTGGTGTTCGACACCCACGGCGAGAGCATGGGCCGCGGCGCGCACCCGGATTCGCTGGCCGACCGGCTGGCCTGGCCGCTCAGCCCCTGGGCGCGGCGGCGGTTCGTGCGCGCGGGCATCCGGCTCGAGCCCGAAGTCAGCTTCCAGGGCGGCGACGGCTACCTGTTCTTCGCCACCCCCGATCTGGCGCTGGCGACGCTGACCCGCATCGCCGAGCTGCGCCCGGCCGAGACCGATCCCGAGGCGCCGACCGACGAATTCTACCGCCGCACCGACCTCAGCCTCGATTTCTACCGCGCGATCCGCGATCACCAGCACGCGCATCTCGAAAGCCGGACGTATGCCCGCGCGGTCAACGCGTTCGGACTCGGGCTGCTGAATTCGACCGGCAGCCGCGTCTCACGCCGCCAGTCGGACCTCTCGGCGGACCGCGAGATGAGCTTGCGGCAAATCCGCGCGATCCCGCACAACGCGATCCTGCAGCAGCTCGGCTATCCGGTGAACGTGATCGCCGGCGCGGGCAGCGCGGCCGACGGGACGTACGAGGAACTCGCGCAGCTGCTGCGCGAGAGCGAGCGCGGGCGGCAGCTCGTACGGCTGATCCGCGCGGCCAACGCGCTGGCGAGCGTCAAGACCGTCGCCGCGTTCGGCGAGCTGTTCAACTCGGCCTACTGGGCGAGCCGACCTTATCGCGGCACGGAGAGCCAGCTGTCCGCGCCGTGCCAGGCGCTCGCCGAATACCTGATCAAGGACGATCGCGCGGGCGTGTTCCGCCGCCTCGCCTCGCGCCTGCGGGTCGACGCGCTCAAGCTTCACCGGCTGCTCGCGCTGGTGCCCGACGAGAACCCCCGCGGCGATCGCGAGCATGTCCGGCGGGCGATCGGGGTGTGCCAGGCGCTGCGGCTGGCGCTGCTGCAGCACATGTTCATCCGCGCGGTCTCGGTCCCCGCGTTCAGCCGCGCCAACGACGTCAGCCGCGACGACGTGCTCGAGATGGTGTTCACCTTGCGCGTGGACGACGCGCTGACCCAGCTGCGCCGCGCGTTCCCGACCAGCTTCCCGCAGATCGGCGACTTCCAGCTCAACGAGCCGACCGACTACCCCGAAGGCGGCGACGCAGGC
>DATDLP010000481.1:0-4189 GCA_036519255.1 Croceibacterium sp. | reverse complement strand
CGGTCACGGTCGAGCAAGCGGAGGGCGGCTGGCGGATCGCGCTCGATGGGCGGCCGATCCGGACGCAGGGCGGCGCACCGCAGCTGATCCCCGGTCGCGCGCTCGCCGAGGCGATGGCGCTCGAGTGGAGCCGTCAGGGCGATAAGGTCGCGCCCGAGGGCTTCGCCTGGCGCGACCTGCTCGACTTCGCGATCGACCACGTGCGGCCCGATCGTGCAGCGACCATCGACACCCTGCTGCGCTACGCCGAGACCGACACCTTGTGCTACCGCGCCGATCCCGATGACGCGCTGTTCCGCCGCCAGCGCGAGCTGTGGGATCCACTGCTGGCCGGGCTCGAGGCGCGGCACGGCGTGCGGCTCGCGCCCGTGTCCGGCATCATCCACCGCGCACAGCCCGACGCGGCGATGGCGCGCCTGCGCGAGGTCCTCGCCGGCGAGAGCGAGTTCACCCTCGCCGCGCTTTATACGCTCGCCCCGCTCGCCGCCTCGCTCACGGTGGCGCTGGCCGCGCTCGAGCCCGACGCCGACCCGGCAGCGCTGTTCGCCGCGGCGAACTGCGAGGAGGACTGGCAGGCCGAGCTGTGGGGCTGGGATATCGAGGCCGAGAAAGCGCGCGCGATTAAGCTGGCGGCGTTTGAAAGCGCGGTGGGGTTCGCGCGGATGGCGCAGGAGTAGCCACTCTCGATTCCCCCAACTCCGTTCGTCCCGAGCGCAGTCGAGGGATCGGGCCGAGCGAAGCCGAGGCCCGGCTCCAGCCCGCAACTTCTCGGCTTCGCTCGAAGTACTCCCTCGACTGCGCTCGGGACGAACGGGAACTGTGAAAGGTGAAAGGTGAAAGGTGAAAGGGAGAGGAAGGACCGGATCAGAGGGTTTCGGAAGGAAGCCCCCCTCAGCTCGCCCAGTCCGCCACCTCGGCCGCCACCGCGTTCGCCGCCTCGTTCAGCGCCGGCCCGACCGCCGCCGCCTCGGGCGCCACGCCCGCCACGCGGTGCTCGAACCGCTGCGTGCGCACCTTGCCGTCGGGCGTCTGCAGCACCGCGTCGTAGCGCACCACCACGCTGCCGCTGCCCGCGTCGTAGCCCATGTCGAGCAGTCGGCCCGACAGCTTGGTCGCCGCGGCATAGCCAAAGTCGCCCTCGCCCACGACCAGCCGGCTTCCGCCCGCGCGGATCGTCTCGGCGAGCAAGGCCTGGAACAGCCGCGTCGGCTTCTCCACCCACACCGCTTCCTGCAGGTAGGCGAGGCTCGAATCGCTCGTCTGCACCGGCACGCGCACCACGTTGAGCCGCTGGTCGGTATCGGGCTCGAGCACCGCGAGCGCGCTCGCCGCGTCGCCCGCGGCGGTGGCCCCGGCCGGAGCCGTGCGCGCCGGCGTCAGCGTCAGCAGGCTTTCGGGCGGGTCCGGCGTCAGGCTCACGCAGCCGGCCAGCGCCAAGGCCAGTAGCGGCGCCAGACTCGCGGGAAGCAGTGCTTTCCTCAGCATTCGATGCACTCCCTCACGGCTCGTAGTCGGGCAGCTTGCCGCCGCCGAGCAGCGAGCCCGCGCCCTGGCTTTCGAGCTTCTCGGTCAGCACGCGCAGCGATTCGCTGGTGCGCCGCAGTTCCTGGATCGCGGCGTTGGCCGCGGGCAGCGTGTTCGTTGCCATCTCGCGCGCCGCCGGGCGCGTGTCCTGCATCGTCGCCTCGAGCGCGGCGGCCGCCTGCTGCGCCGAGCGCAGCGTGGTGCGCAGCTCCGCGGCAAGGCTGGTGCCTTCCTTGTTGAGCAGCTCGTCGGTCGAGCGCAGCGTGCCCTCGAACGCATCGAGCGTCTCGGTCGACTGCGCCAGCGTGCCCTTGAGCTCGGTCAGCGTCGCCTTGAGCTCGGGCCCCATGTCGGCCAGCTGCGCGCTCATCCGGTCGGTGTTGACGAGAATGCTGCTGATCGAGGCCTGGTTCTCGTCCGACAGCAGCCGCGTCAGCCGGTCGGTCAGCGTCGCCACGCGCTCGAGCAGCAGCGGCGCGCTCGCCAGCAGCTCGCCGAGCCCGCCCGGCTCGGCCGGGATCACCGGCACGCCCTCGGGCCCCGGCTCGGTGATCGCCGGCGCGCCCTTGACCGCGCCGCCGAGCGACACGGTCGAGACCCCGGTGAAGCTGGCCGAGATCGACGCGGTGGTGCCCTGCAGGATCGGGATCGCCTCGTTGAGCGACACGCGCACGCGCACGAAGCTCGGGTCCTGCCGCCACAGCTCGATCGTCTCGACCTGCCCCGCGGGCACGCCCTGGAACGTCACGTCGGAGCCGTTGGCGAGCCCACCGACCGATTGCGGGAAGAAGATGTCGTATTCCTTCTGCGCCGCGCCGCCGAGCTGCACCAGCCAGACGAAGAACGCCGCCAGCAGCGCGAGCAGCAGCAGGGTCACGGCCCCGACCCAGACGTGGTTTGCCCGCGTTTCCATCGGCTTGCCCCTATGCCTTCCCGTGCGCGGGCTTGTCCACGGAATTCCCGTTGCCCTGCGCGCGGGCGAACCCGATCTGCGCCGCGCGCCCGCGCGGCCCGTTGAAGTATTCCTGGATCCACGGGTGGTCGCGCTTGAGCAGCTCGGGGATCGTCCCCACCGCGTTGACCTGCCCGTCGGCCAGCACCGCCACCCGGTCGCAGATCGCGTGCAGCGTATCCAGGTCGTGGGTGATCAGGAACACCGTCAGCCCGAGCGTCTCCTGCAGCTCGCGCGTCAGCTCGTCGAACGCCGCCGCGCCGATCGGGTCGAGCCCCGCGGTCGGCTCGTCGAGGAACAGCAGCTCGGGATCGAGCGCGAGCGCGCGCGCGAGCCCGGCGCGCTTCCTCATCCCGCCCGACAGCTCGGACGGGTACTTGCTCGCCGCCTCCTCGGGCAGCCCGGTCATCTTGACCTTGAACCGCGCGATCTCGTGCAGCAGCTCGGGCGCCAGCTCGGGATAGAACTGCTTGAGCGGCACCTCGACGTTCTCGGCCACGGTCAGCATCGAGAACAGCGCGCCGCCCTGGAACAGCACCCCCCAGCGGCTGCGCACCGACGCCTCCTCGTCGGGCTCGGCGCCGATGGTGTTCTTGCCGAACACCCGCACCTCGCCCGCGTCGGGGATCTGCAGCCCGATGATCGAGCGCATCAGCACCGACTTGCCGGTGCCCGAGCCCCCGACCACGCCGAGAATCTCGCCACGCTTGACCTTGAGCGAGAGGTCCTCGTGGATCACCTGCTCGCCGAAGCTGTTGCGCAGCCCCTCGATCTCGATCGGGAACTCGCCGTCGAAGGTCGACACGACATCGTCGCGCGCTTCCTCGATCACCTCCTCGCGCAGTTCCTCCAGCTGTTCGTCCTCGTCCCCGATCATGACCACCCGATCTGGTCGAAGAAGATCGCGAAGAACGCGTCGAGCACGATCACCATGAAGATCGCCTGCACCACCGCCTTGGTCGTGCGCAACCCGACTTCCTCGGAATTCCCGCGCACCTGCATCCCCTGGTAGCACCCGGCGAGCGCGACGATCAGCCCGAACACCGGCGCCTTGAT
The DNA here is from genome assembly GCA_036519255.1 of Croceibacterium sp. Classification (GTDB taxonomy): domain Bacteria; phylum Pseudomonadota; class Alphaproteobacteria; order Sphingomonadales; family Sphingomonadaceae; genus Croceibacterium_A. Next base: position 657 of record DATDLP010000481.1, on the reverse strand, counting down.
CAGCCCGACCCACAAGTCGAACAGCGGCACCACCTCCTGAATCCGGCGGATGAAGGTGATGAACGGGATGCCGAGCGTGAGGTCGGCAATGAATGCCCCGCCGATAACCGCCATCACCGCGGCAAAAAATCCGAGCAGCGGCATCATCAGCACCGCGGCGAGGATCCGCGGGATCACCAGCGCTTCCATCGGCGAAACGCCGATCGTGCGCATGGCGTCGATCTCCTCGGTCAGCTTCATCGTGCCCAGCTGCGCCGCGAACGCCGAGCCCGAGCGGCCTGCGACCATGATCGCGGTCATCAGCACGCCGAGCTCGCGCAGCGACAGCCGCCCGGTGAGGTTGATGGTGTAGATCTCGGCGCCGAACTGCCGGAGCTGCGCCGCGCCCTGCTGGGCGATGACGATGCCGATCAGGAAGCTCATCAGTGCGATGATCGGCAGCGCGGTCACGCCCACCAGCTCGACCTGCCGCACCAGCGACTTCATGCGAAAGCGCTTGGGATGGCGGATCACCGAGCCCAGCGCGACGATGATCGCGCCGAGGAAGCCGAGCATCCGCACCACGCCGTGGCCGAACTCGACGGTCCAGGTGCCGGTGAACTCGAGCGCCCGCATGTGGAGCGGCAGCCGCGGAGGCTCGATGTCCGCGGTGCTGGC
>DATDLP010000480.1:0-3570 GCA_036519255.1 Croceibacterium sp. | reverse complement strand
CGGTGCACGGGATGCGCGCGGGCCGCTGACGCTTGACAAATACCGGCTGCCCCTGTGTTAGGCGGCGCTTGCGCCCCCGAGGCGCCAATCCCCGAGACCCGAAAGCCGCCGAAATGCACGCCTACCGTACCCATACCTGCGCCGAGCTGCGCGCCGAGCACGTCGGGCAGAGCGTGCGCCTGTCGGGATGGGTGCACCGTACGCGCGAGCACGCCAACGTGCTGTTCGTCGATCTGCGCGACCATTACGGCATCACCCAGGTCGTCGTGGAGACGGGCTCCGATCTCTATCCGATCGTCGACGGCTGTGGCCCCGAGTCGGTGCTGACCTTCACCGGCACGGTCGCGGCGCGCTCGCCCGAGACGCTGAACCCGAAGCTGGCGACCGGCGAGATCGAGATCTATCCGAGCGAGGTGAAAGTCCAGTCCGCGGCGGACCGGCTGCCGCTGACGGTGTTCGGCGAGCAGGAGTACCCCGAGGAAACCCGCCTCAAGAACCGCTTCCTCGATCTGCGCCGCGAACGGCTGCACAAGAACATCGTGCTGCGCTCGAACGTGATCTCGTCGCTGCGCCGGCGGATGATCGACCAGGGCTTCACCGAGTTCCAGACGCCGATCCTGACCGCCTCGAGCCCCGAGGGTGCGCGCGACTATCTGGTCCCGAGCCGCGTCCATCCGGGCAAGTTCTACGCGCTGCCGCAGGCGCCGCAGATGTTCAAGCAGCTGCTGATGGTCGCCGGCTTCGACAAGTATTTCCAGATCGCGCCGTGCTTCCGCGACGAGGACGCGCGCGCCGACCGCTCGCCGGGCGAGTTCTACCAGCTCGATTTCGAGATGAGCTTCGTCACGCAAGACGATGTTTTCGCCGCGATCGAGCCGGTGCTTCACGGCGTGTTCGAGGAATTCGCCGACTTCGAGGGGAAGGGCCGCAGCGTCAGCTCGCTGCCGTTCAGGCGTATCCCGTATCGGGAATCGATGCTCAGGTACGGCAGCGACAAGCCCGACTTGCGCAACCCGTTGCTCGTGCACGATGTCGGCGCGTTCTTCGCGGGTTCGGGCTTCGGCCGCTTCGCCTCGATGGTCGAGGCGGGCGATGTCGTCCGCGCGGTCGCCGCGCCGGAGACGCACGAGAAGAGCCGCAAGTTCTTCGACGACATGAACGCGTGGGCCCAGGCGGAGGGCTTCCCGGGGCTCGGCTACGCCACGCAGAAGGACGGCGTGTTCGGCGGCCCGATCGCCAACAACCACGGCCAGGAGGGCATGAAGGCGATCGCCGAGGCGATGGGCCTCGGCCCGAACGACGGCCTGTTCTTCGCCGCGGGCAAGCCGGCGCAGGCCGCCAGGCTCGCCGGTCTCGCGCGCACCCGCGTCGCCGAGCAGCTCGAGCTGATCGACAAGAGCCGCTTCGAATTCTGCTGGATCGTCGACTTCCCGATGTTCGAGGCTGACGAGGACACCGGCAAGATCGACTTCAGCCACAACCCCTTCAGCATGCCGCAAGGCGAGCTCGAGGCGCTCGAGAGCACCGATCCGCTCGATATCCTTGCCTATCAGTACGACATCGTCTGCAACGGCGTGGAGCTGAGCTCGGGCGCGATCCGGAACCACCGTCCGGAGATCATGTACAAGGCGTTCGAGATCGCCGGCTACACGCGTGAGAGCGTCGACACGAACTTTGCTGGCATGATCAACGCGTTCAAGTACGGCGCGCCGCCGCACGGCGGCTCGGCGCCGGGCGTCGACCGCATCGTGATGCTGCTGGCCGACGAGCCGAACATCCGCGAGGTGATCGTCTTCCCGATGACGCAGAAGGCCGAGGATCTGATGATGGGCGCGCCGGGTAACGTCGATCTGAAGCAGCTGCGCGAGCTGCACATCCGTCTGGTCGAGCCGCCGAAGCCCGCGTCTGCCGAATGAGCCGGCGCGGCCTCGCTTGACGGCGGGGCTCGCGGCCATAGTCTGGCCCCTGTGAAAAGGGAGGTCATGGCTTTGCAATTCAAGCGAATCCTCGCGGCCTGCGCGCTGCTGTGCGCGGCCGCGGGCGCGGCGGAGACACTGCCGGTGCGCGGGGTCTACCCGGCGGGCAGCGACGCCGCTGCCTCGCTCGGCACGATCGCGGTCGAGCCGTTCGGCGGCGTCGAAGGCCAGCAGCTCGGCATCGCCGTCGCCGACAGGCTGCGCGCCGTCACGATCGACGGCGCGCCGTACTTCCGCATCGTACCCTCGCGCGCCGCGGACGAGATCGACGCGGTGCTGCAGGGCACGGCCGGGGCCGAGGCCAGCCGCCGCGAGTCGGGGACGCGCGAGAAGGAGGTCTGCGTCGAGCGCAACGAGGATCGCGACTGCATCCGCAAGGAGAAGCAGGAGATTCCGTGCTGGGACCAGGTCGTGCGGCTCGATGCCACGGTCAGGCTCGTCGCCATCGGCGGCGAGCTGATCCATGCGTTCGACCGCAGCGAGGAGCAGGCGCAGCGCTTCTGCCAGGGCGACGACCGCCCCTCGACCGAAAGCCTCGTTCGCCAGCTCGCAGCGCGCTACGCCGACGGCTTGCGCGGCGATTTGGCCCCGGTGCAGCGCTCCGAGCAGGTCCGCGTGATGGAGACCCGCAAGGGCCTGTCGCGCGACGACGGGCGCGCCTTTCGCGAGGCGGTCCGCCTGACCAAGGACGACCCCGCAGCCGCCTGCGCCGCGTGGTCCGCGCTCGAGGCGGCCAATCCCGACAACGCCGCGGTGCTGTTCAACCGCGGGCTGTGCGCGGAAAGCAGCGGCGAGTTGTACGAAGCCTCGGACTACTACCGGCGCGTCATCGCCGGGGGCGAGGACACCGGCTACGCCCGGCAGGGAGCAGCGCGGATCGAGGGCCGCTGGCGCGCCAATGCGCAGCTCGAAAGCCGGCACCGCCCCTGAGCCCGATCCTGCCCGCCACGGTAAATCGGGATGCCATGGCACTTGCCAGCCCCGGCGGCGTTCATTAGGGCGACAGGAAATTCCATTCCCCCATTGTTTCGAGAGGGCAGCACATGAGCGACACCGCCGACCGCGTGAAGAAGATCGTAGTCGAGCACCTGGGCGTCGAGGAAGACAAGGTCACTCCCGACGCGAGCTTCATCGACGATCTGGGCGCCGACAGCCTCGACATCGTCGAGCTGGTGATGGCCTTCGAGGAAGAGTTCGGCGTCGAGATTCCCGACGACGCGGCCGAGAAGATCAACACGGTCGGCGACGCCAACAAGTACATCGAAGAGAACAAGGGCTAAGCCCGCAAATTCACCCGTTCGCCGCGGTCCTTAGCTAGTCGAAGGGCGCCGCGGGCTGGATGACGGGCTCAGACAGGCTCAGCCCGTGAAAGGGTTGGGCCTGTTTCTGTTTCGGCCCGAGAGATGTGGCCAGGGATCATTTGGAGAGTGTCTATGCGTCGAGTGGTCGTAACCGGACTGGGTCTTGTCACTCCGCTGGGCGGGGACGTCGAGACGACCTGGAAAAACATCCTCGCCAGCCGGAGCGGCGCGGGGAAGATCACCAGGTTCGATGCTTCCGACCAGAAGTGCCACATCGCCTGCGAGGTGAAACC
>DATDLP010000479.1:0-4546 GCA_036519255.1 Croceibacterium sp. | reverse complement strand
GGCGGCATCGACCGCCGGATCGTTCCACACCCGCGCGGCAAGGCCGTATTCGCGACGGGCGAGCGCATCGAGGTAGAGCTGGACGACTTCCGCGCAGTCCTTGCTGCGCAGCCGTGCGATCGGTTCGGGGTCGGCCAGGTCGGGGGCGGCGAGGTCGGGTTCGGTTGGAGGCGGCGGCACCGGCACATCGGGCGTGGCCTCGCCCGCCGGGTCGATCGCGGCCTGCTCGCCGACGTCGTCGGAAGCGCTCCCGCAGCTGGCCAGCGCGAGCAGGCACGCGGCCGGGAGCGTCCGCTTCACCCGGCGCGGACCAGCGTGCCCGCACCGCGGCTGGTGAAGAACTCGAGCAGCATCGCGTGCCCGACGCGGCCGTCGAGCACCACCGCAGCCTCGCACCCGGCCTCGACTGCGTGCACGCACGTCTCGAGCTTGGGGATCATGCCGCCGCTGATCGTGCCGTCGGTGGTCAGCCGCGCGATGTCGGCCGGGGTCAGGTCGGTCAGCAGCTCGCCCTGCTTGTCGAGCACGCCGGGGACGTCGGTCAGCAGGAACAGCCGCGCGGCGCCGAGCGCGGCGGCGATCGCGCCGGCCATCGTGTCGGCGTTGATGTTGTAGGTCTCGCCGTCGGTCCCGGCGGCGATCGGCGCGACGATCGGGATCATCCCGGCCCGGCAGATCGTGTCGAGCACCGTGGTGTCGACCGCTTCGGGCTCACCTACGAAGCCGAGGTCGACCACCTGCTCGATCTGGCTGTCGGGGTCCTTGCTCGTGCGCGTCACCTTGCTTGCGGTGACCAGCCCGCCGTCCTTGCCCGACAGGCCGATCGCCTTGCCGCCGGCGCGGGCGATCCAGCCGACCAGCTCCTTGTTGATCGCGCCCGAGAGGACCATCTCGGCGACCTCGGCGGTTTCCTTGTCGGTCACCCGCAGGCCGTCGACGAAGCGCGATTCCACCCCGAGCTTCTTGAGCATTGCGCCGATCTGCGGCCCGCCGCCGTGGACCACGATCGGGTTGATGCCGACCGCCTTGAGCAGCACGATGTCCTCGGCGAAGTCCTGCGCCGCTTCGGGGTCGCCCATCGCGTGGCCGCCGTACTTCACCACGAAGCTGCGCCCGGCGTAGCGCTGGAAATAGGGCAGCGCCTCGATCAGCGTTTCGGCCTTGGCGAGCATCTGCCCGGTTTCGCTGGTCTGGTCGGTCGCGGTCATGGCGGCGGGCAATAGGGCTTGCGTTGGGGCCCGGCAATGGGCTGCGAATCCGCGCGACGCGCTCGCGCGGGCGATTGATCCGTGTTAGGCCCGTTTCGGGTCAAACCCCCGCGCAGAACAGGGAAAGCACGGTTTAATGGATGATTTCGAGTCGCGTCTCGTCGCGGCCTACGAGGCCTGGAACGGGTCCCGCGGACGAACCCCGGACCGGTTCTTCGCGCTTTATGCCGACGACATCGAGCTGCATTCGATCCTCGAAGCCTCGCTCAACGACACGATGCGCGGGCCGTTCGTCGGCAAGCAGGCGGCGATCGCCTATTTCGCGGCCATCGCCGAGCAGTGGGAGATGGTCGAGGGGCGGATCGACACGATCGTTGCGAGCGGCGACAGGGTGGTCTGCGTGGGCCACGCGACCTGGCGCAACCTCAAGACGCTGCGCGTGGTCGCGGGCCCGAAAGTCGACGTGTGGACCGTGCGCGACGGGCTCGCGGTGCATTTTCTCGAGATGTTCGACAGCTACGGCTGCGCCCGCGCGCTCGGCATGATCGACTGGCCGACCGAGCACTGAGCCCGGCCGGATAATCGAACAGGGGGCTCAGTCGAAGATGTCCTCGATCCACGACTTGCGCTTCTTGTAGGGCTTGCCGCCGTGGCCGTGCCCGCCATGGCCGTAGCCGCCGTGCGTGTACCCGCCCGGCGACCACGGGCTCTGCCCACCGCCCGAATGGAGCGGCTCGGACGGGCGCGGAGCGCTCGGCGCCGGGCCAGCCTGCGGTCCGCTCCGCTCGATGATCTTGTCGAGCTCGCCGCGATCGAGCCACACGCCGCGGCACTGCGGGCAGTAGTCGATCTCGATCCCCTGACGGTCGCTCATCGCGAGCGGCACCCGGCACACCGGGCATTGCATGGCGGCGACTTCATCGTGCGTGCGCATCGGGCGTTCTCTCCTGCGTTTTCAATGGTCGAGATGGGGACGGGGTCAGAGGGGTCAAGTGTGCTCGCGGGTCAGGGTCAAGGGGCTCGCCGCGTCCGGCTCCAGCTCGTCGCAGCGGTAGACGTCGCGAATTCGCGCGTTGAAGAAGCGGCCTTTCGAGAACGCCGCGCGGAACCGGTCGGCGACCGCCGGTGGAACCGCAGCGTAGCGATAGCGCCGCCCGCTGACGAACTCGACGTCGAGCGACCGGCTCGGTGGATCGTAGGCGAAGCGGCGGATCACCGTGGAGGGCATGCCGGTTCAACGCACCGGCCCGCCTTGCGGGTTCCGCGGCGCGGTCAGCTGCCGGGCGCGGCGAGCTGCCGGGCGATATCCTGCGCCATCAGTTGCGCCACGTCCCCGTCGTCGGCCCGCAGCGCCTCGCGCTGTTGCGCGAGCCAGGCCGTGCGCTCCGCTGCGGGCAGCGCTGCGGCCTGCACGTAGCGCCGGACGAGCTCGACCCACGGCGCGTCCGATCCCGTCACGTCCTCGGCCCACCGGGTGAAAGGGTCGCCGGCCGGGGCCCACAGGCCGTCGTCGCCCCGACGCAGGAAGAACAGCGCGGTCGTGCCGAGCGGGAAGACGAACCGAATGCACGCGCCGGCGTAGCTGCCTGGATGCGCGCGCTCGAACTCGTGCGGATCGCTCAGCATGCCGAGCTCGGGCCCGGCGTCGCGGCTCAGCATCAGGCCCTTGAGCGCGATCTCGCCCGCGGGCAGCGCGCCCTTGAGCGCCGCGAGCGGACGGAGCGTGATCGTGCTCTCGAACGGATCCTCGTTCGCGAGATCGAGCTGGCCGGCGACCACTTGCGCGAGCACGATCGTCTCGGCTTGCCGGACCTGCTCGAGGTTGCTCGGCACGCGGTAATCCGGGCCTGGCGAGCAGGCCGACGCGGGAAACGCGGCGAAATCAAGCGCGGCAACGGCGATCAGGCAAAGCGTGCGCATCGCTCCGGCGCTACGCGCTTTTCGCGCCGCGCGCCAACCGGCCTTCTGCTGCGCTGCACAATCGGCTATGCCCGGCCGGTTCCAGCGGGAGCATGCACCATGGCGAGTCAGGCAAACGAAACCACGCGGCCGTTCCAGATCGGCCCGGCCGGCGGGTTCGGGCTGGCCCCCGAAAACCTGTGGCAGGCGATCAACCCGTGGAGCTTCGCGTTCAGCGGCGAGCAGGTCGGGCTGGTCAACATCTCGATCGGCGCGACGCGGCACCCCGAGGTGGAGCGTGAGATTCTCGACGAGGTCGGCAGCTATGGCCGGCAGCTCGGGCACATCGGCGACGCGCTCGAGGTGCTGATCGACCATTTCGACCAGGCCGCGCTGGCCCAGCCGGAGAAGGACGCGCTGGCGATCCTCAAGGGTGAGCTGGCCGAGATCCGCAAGGTCAAGCGCCGCGAGCTGCCGAAACCCGCAGCGGCCTAGGGATCGTCGCGGTCGGCGCGCATCTGGTCGAGCGCCCGCTGGACCGTGCTGACCTCGCCCGGTTCGTAGAAGCCGTCGTCCTGCGGCTCGGCCGCCGCGAGCGGCGGCGCGGCCAGCTCGCGCTCGAGGTCCGCGGCGATCGCCAGCGCCGCGGGCTCGTCGCGCTCGCGCAAGGCATCGCGCTCGGCCTCCATCACCGCACGGCGGCGCTCGTCGGGCAGATCGGCCAGGCGGGTGTAGAACGATGTGAGCTGGACCCACGGCGCGTCCTCGCCCGGGACTTCCTCGGCCCAGCGGGTGTAGGGCCCATAGGGCGCCGCGACCCATTCGCCGTCGCGCCGGTCGAGGAAGAACAGCACCGTGCTGCCTTTGGTGAAACGGGTGCGGGCACAGCTGCCCGACAGCGCATCCGGATGCGGCGCTTCGAGCTCGAGCGGGTCGCTTGCTTCGAGCCCTTCGGTAAGAGTCACGCCGCGCAGCGCGAAGTCCTGCCCCGGCAGCAGGCCCTTGATCGCGGCGACCGGATGCACCGTGATCGAAGGCTGCATGCTGCGCGCAGCCGTGCCGTCGACCACCTGGCCGAGCACGATCGCATCGGCCTCCGCGGCCAGCGCGAGGTTGGTCGGACGGTCGGAACGCGGCGCCGAACAGGCCTGCGCGGGCACCGCGGCCGTTGCCGCGGCGAGCGCCACCAGAGTCAGCGCGAGGCGGATCTGCGCCATCCGCGCATGGTCGCACGCGTGGGGCGCCATGCCAAGCTCCGCCCGACCGGCCGCACGTCTCCTGCGCTATTCCGTGGTCTTGCCGTCGTAATGCTCGTGATCGCGGCGCGCGTCCTCGCTGGTCGAATGGACCGTGCCGTCCTCGTGCTCGGGCGGACCGTACAGCGTGTAGAGCTAGAGCGGGGTCGCCCCGGTGGCCTTGACGTTGTGCCGTGCGCCCTG
>DATDLP010000478.1:0-2147 GCA_036519255.1 Croceibacterium sp. | reverse complement strand
CCCATGACCACGCGCATCATGCCGAAGTCGTCTTTGGTCTGCGCCTCGCGGATGTTGAACTTGCGATACTGGTTCTTGAGGAACCCCTCGGGCCCGGCGACGACCATCGCGCCGACCGCCTTGGCGCCCTGGATGTGGCTGTTGTCGTAGATCTCGATCCGCCGCGGCTCCTCGGGCAACTCGAGGAACTCGGCCACCTCGCGCAGCGTCCGCGCCTGGGTGCCGGTCTCGGCCAGGCGGCGCTCGAGCGCCTCCGTGGCGTTGCGGCTCGCCTGCTCCATCAGCCGGCGCCGGTCGCCGCGCTGCGGCACGCTGATCTCGACCTTGTGGCCCGCCAGCTCGCACAGCGCCTGCTCGAGCAGCTCGCGCTCGGGCAGCGCGCGGTCGACCAGGATCGTGCGTGGCGGCGGCACTTCCTCGTAGAACTGCGCCAGCACCCGCGCGAGCACCTCGTCGTCGTCGACCCCTTGCGTGTGGCTCGGGAAGATCGCCCGGTGGCCCCAGTTCTGCCCGCCGCGGACGAAGAACGCCTGGATGCCGACCTGCCCGCCCTTGGCCGCGAGCGCGAACACGTCGGCGTTGCCCACGCCCTCGGCGTTGATCGCCTGGGTGCCCTGGATGAAAGTCGCCGCGCGCAGCCGGTCGCGCAGCGTGGCCGCGGTCTCGAAGTCGAGCGCTTCGGCCGCCGCGGCCATCTGCGCCTCGATCTTCTTCTGCACCGCGCCGGACTTGCCGCCGAGGAAGTCCTTCGCCTCGCGCACCAGCCCGGCGTAGCCGGCCTCGTCGATCCGCCCGACGCACGGAGCCGAGCAGCGCTTGATCTGGTACAGCAGGCACGGCCGGTCGCGGCGGGCGAAGAAGCTGTCGGTGCAGCTGCGCAGCAGGAACAGCTTCTGCAGCGCGTTGATCGTGGTGTTGACCGATCCGGCGCTGGCGAACGGGCCGTAGTAGTCGCCCTTGAACTTGCGCGCCCCGCGATGCTTGAGGATCCGCGGGAAGTCGTGCCCGGCGCGCAGCAGGATGAACGGAAAGCTCTTGTCGTCGCGCAGCAGCACGTTGTACGGTGGGCGGAAGCGCTTGATCAGCGGCGCCTCGAGCAGCAGCGCCTCGGCCTCGCTGTTGGTGGTGACGATCTCCATCCCGCGCGTCTGGCTGACCATCCGCTGCAGCCGCCCCGGCAGCGCCCCGACCTGGCAATAGTTCGCCACCCGGTTCTTGAGCGACCGCGCCTTCCCGACGTAAAGCACGTCGCCACGCGCATCGAGCATGCGGTACACGCCGGGCTTGGGCTTCAGCGTGCGCACGACCTCGCGCACCGCCGCTACCCCCGCTTCGAGATCGGGCTGCGCCGACCCCCGCAAGGCATAGGTCGCGCGCTCCTCGTGGAAGCGTTCGGCGCCTTGGGGATGTGACGGAGTTCCGGCGGGAGTGCGGGCCATTTCCGGCAGATAGGCAAACCGCCCGCGTTCGTCACCCGTGCGCGACGATCCGCATCGAGGTTAAGAAATCGGCGATCGAGGCGACGCTGCCGTCCCGCCGGCAGATCGCGGGCCGGAGAAATTTCCCCGCATCGGTGTCGTTGAAAAACCGCCAATTCTCCCCGGCGGCGGCGGCAAATCGCTGTATTGCAAGGGATTGCGGGATCTCGGGATTAACCCCGAGAATTCGGCGCCAGGCCGGACTGTCCCATTATGACATCCAAGCCATGACTCCGCTTTGAGGATCAAGGTTAATCCGTTAAGTTTTCCACAGGGGCGAGCCTCCAGTCGATTCGCGTTCCTCCGGGGGGATGAACCAATGATGTTGGACGATGCGGTGATGGATATCGCCGTGGACGACTACACAAGAGCCTGCGGGGCTCGGGAAAGGAACGAGCACCCCTCGGTCGTGCTGCACGACCTCGTCGGGCGGCGCCGGCCGCACGGCCACGTGATCGCTTTCGCCAACGAGAAGGGCGGCGTCGGGAAGTCGACTCTCGCCTTCCACTGCGCGCTGGCCCTTGCGCATCTCGACATGCGCGTGCTGGTGGTCGACTGCGACCGTCGGCAGCAGACGCTGCATCGGCTGCTCGAAGCGCGCGACGGCACCGTCCGCACGATCAAGGTCCCCCTGCCGCAACCGAAGCATGTCGTGCTCGACAATCAGAG
>DATDLP010000477.1:0-4889 GCA_036519255.1 Croceibacterium sp. | reverse complement strand
GAAGCTGATCTTGCCGATGCCCGAGTGGATGATGCCCTGCTTCTCGACGCGGAACTCGACCTGGCCGCCCTTGGCGTCCTTGACCGCCTGCGCGACGTTCGGGGTCACCGTGCCGAGCTTCGGGTTCGGCATCAGGCCCTTCGGGCCGAGCACCTTACCGAGACGGCCGACGACGCCCATCATGTCGGGCGTGGCGATCACGCGGTCGTAGTTGAGGTTGCCGGCCTGCATGTCTTCCATCAGATCCTCGGCCCCGACCTTGTCGGCGCCCGCCTTGAGCGCTTCCTCGGCCTTGTCGCCTTTGGCGAACACCGCGACCTTCATGTCCTTGCCGGTGCCGCTCGGGAGCGAGACCATGCCGCGGACCATCTGGTCGGCGTGGCGCGGATCGACGCCGAGGTTCATCGCCACCTCGACGGTTTCGTCGAACTTGCTGCTGGCGACTTCGCGCAGCAGCGCGAGCGCCTCGTCGAAGCCGTAGAGCTTCTCCGCGTCGACCTTGCCGGCGAGCAGCTTCTGCTTCTTGGTCTGCTTGGCCATTGCGTCAGCCCTCCACCACTTCGAGGCCCATCGCGCGCGCGGAGCCTTCGATAATCTTCGTCGCCGCCTCGAGATCGTTGGCGTTGAGGTCGGCCATCTTCACCTGGGCGATCTCGGTCAGCTTCGAGCGCTCGATCTTGCCCGCCGAGACCTTGCCCGGCTCCTTCGAGCCCGACTTGAGGCCGGCGGCCTTCTTGATCAGGAAGCTCGCCGGGGGCGTCTTGGTGACGAAGGTGAACGAGCGGTCGGCGTAGACCGTGATCACGGTCGGGATCGGCATGCCCTTCTCGAGCTCCTGCGTGGCGGCGTTGAACGCCTTGCAGAACTCCATGATGTTCACGCCGCGCTGACCGAGCGCGGGGCCGATCGGCGGGGACGGAGTGGCGCTGCCGGCGGACACCTGCAGCTTGATATAGCCTTCGATCTTCTTGGCCACGAATGGCCTCCTTTCTCACTGTCACCGCGCACGCCCGGTGGCCGGGCGCAAGCGGTTCATGGTAAGCGGTGCAAACGCCCCCGGACTGGCTGGCGGCTCCCGCGTGGATTTCCCGCTGTGTTGGGAACGCGCGCCCTTAGTCGCACGGCCGGCGAAAGGCAAGCGCGGCGAGGGCCTGCCCCGTTCGGCCCTTGCTGACAATTCGCCTTGCGCCTGATACACATAGCGGCTGGTTTCCTGCGAGGTATGGCGGGAATGGAACTCGGTCTCCGCAGAGCTGGCGGTTTTGTCGTCGGCATCGTGCTGTTCCTGCTCGGCTTCTCGCTGCTGCAGCCGAGCGCTGGCACCGTGCAGACCGGCGTCACGATCGCGCTCGCCGCGGTGATGACCGCGCTCGGCATCGGGGTGATCGCCGCGGCCGCGCTGCCGCAGACGCTCGAGGTCAGCGGGCAGGAGTTCAAGCCGCTCGGGCTCAGCGTCAAGGCCAGCGGCGGGGCCGCGGTGTTCGTGCTCACGCTCGGCTTCATCTACTACATGAAGGACGTCGAGGGCGCGCACGCGCCCGCCCCGCAGCCGAGCGCCACTGCCTCGCAAGTCGCCGCCGGGCCGACCCCCGCGGTGACCCCGACCCCGGTGGCGACCGCCGGCGAAGAGCTCGCCTCGGGCGAGGAGGTCGCGCCCGCGCCGGTCTCGGCGCTCGAGAACAACGCCGCGTTCGCCGGCGTGCGGCAGGAGCTCGCCGCGCCGCAGTCGAAGGCGGCCGACTTCTACCTCGCGTGGACCTGGTGCAGCACATGCTGCCCGCAGGGCCCCGATTATTGCCAGCAGGTCGGCATCGGCCAGGGCCAGAGCCCGAACGACGCCGCCTACTTCGCGGCCGAGATGTGCACCCGCAACGGCGGCCAGCCCGACACCTGCCAGGCAAACGTGCAGTACCTCTCGGCCGACGACCTCGCGGAGATGGGGTTCTGACGCGTGGGCGTCAGCCGCCGAGCCCTTCCCTGCTGACCAAGACACTGGCTTGTATGTCCAGGGGACGGATCGGCATGACCGGCGGCTCGGCCACTACCAGTTTGACCCAGAGAGCGTCCGCACCCCTGAACCAGGACGTTTCGTTCGCCCGGCGCAAGGCGTCCATGCTGCCCTGTTCGGTTCCGGAGGCTGCGCTGGCGAAACCCGGCAGTGCGAATATGACCCATGAGCCCTGGTCCATTTCGCTCACGCTGAGAGTGACTGCCGGTCTTTCGGTCTTGACCTCGATCTCGGTGCCGGCACGCACGGTGCTCTGGTTGCCCGTGATGCGAAATTCCGTGCCATTGCGAACAAGCGCGATCGGCGGCTCCGGAGCGGGCGGCGCGGCCGGAGCCGCCGGAGCGGCCGGAACGACGGGAGCGGCTGCGGCGGCTTGCGCGCCGAACGCAAGTCCGCGTCCGCCAAGTCCTGCCGGCCTTGGCGAGAGATACAGGCGTCCGACATCGCCCCGGCACACCGAGGCGTTCCAGGTGGGCTGGATCCGACAGGTGTCGTCGGTGGCGACGCTGTTGTTCTCGCCGTCGTGGAGCATGATATGCGAATTCGGGATGCCGGTCACCGAACCGTCCAGGTCGCGGATCGACAGGGTCCGATAAGCCACGCCACCCCGGTTGTCGTTGTCGAACCTCAGATCGTAGTTGGGAAAATACACCGGCTTGGCATTGACGAATTCCGCACCCTCGATGGTGCTTGCGGTCGTGACTCCCGAGCTCGTGAACAGCAGCCAGGATAGCGCTCCTGTCTTTCGCCGGTCGTTGTCCTGGTAATTCACGAATCTCGTGCTCACCACCTCGTTGCGGTAGTCGTAATATTCGTAGCCGCGGATCGGGAAATCCGGGACCGGAGGCTTCGGCAGGCTGCGGCCATAGGCCAGTTCCTCCGGCGTCGTGGAATTGCCGATATTGTCGGTTTCGCCCACGATCAGCGAATCCTCCAGCCGCGAGGTAAACCGCTGGCTGCCGAAATCGCCGGATGAAATCGTCATGCCGATGGCGTTGTCGGCGAACTTCATGTTGCGGAAGATGAGCAGCTCGCCCCGGCCCCACAGGCCGCCATTGCGGTTCTTGTAGCTGGTCAGATCTTCGATCAGCGTTTCGACGAAAGCGCTGGCCGGGTCGGCAGGATTGACCCGCGGCATGAACGCGTTGCCGGCCAGGCCGAAAGTGTTGTCGACATTGATGTTCCGGTCGAACATGAACCCGTCGAAGTTCGAATGGGCCGTGTTGCCCCTGAAGGCGCGCAGCGGCGTACGGCGCGGCCAGGTGTTGAGGCTGGCCTCCGAACCCAGGAACGCGCCGTTGGGGTGCTCCGGCAGCGACAGCCAGAAGCCGGTCGAATCCGATCCGGCCGCCACATTGTCGATGTAGCTGTTGTCCGGGTTGGTGATCCAGAACGACGCCACCGTGTTGTCCGAAGGCAGCAGCGTGCCCCCGCCGGAGAAGCTGACCGCCCTGACGGCCATCCGATTGGCATAAGTATAGTTGTTCTCTCCGTTGGCGGCGAGATTGGTGGGCACGCATGCCAATGTCGGATGACACTTGGTCTGGATTGCCAGGTTGCCGACGAACGCGTTGCCCGTCTCGATCCCGTCTTCGAGGAAGAAGCAGTGGCCCACGGTGTTGTAGGTCACGTTGTTCTCGATGCGCAGGTCATTGGTGCCGTGCACGGTGACGCAGCGGTTGAAGGTGTCGTGGATCGCGGCGTTGCGGACATACATGCCCGCGCCGTCGCCCAGCACGTGGAAGTGGATCGGGTAGCGCGCCAGCGTCAGGTGCTGGCCCATGCGGGCGAGCTCGACGCTGTCGACGTACATCTTCGAGCCGCCCATCGCCATGATGTGCCCGCCGAAATGGCTCGTCGCCGCATCCTCGGATGCCTCGATCCTGATGTTGCGGCTGATCATGGCGACTTCGCCGCGCTCGTCGACGCCGAAGGTGATCGCGCCATAGTGCATGTACTGGAGCGGCTCGGCGAAGCCGATCGTGTTGCCGCTCACGCTCGTGATGGTCCGCCGCTCGGCCTGGCGCGGATTGAAGTCGGTCGAGGCCAGGACGATCTCCTCGCCGGCGCGCCATCCCGAAGCGTCGAGCACCGCGATGCTGGTGGCGCCGCGCTCGGCAGTGGCGGCCAGCTTGGTCCAGGTGTGATCGGTCGTGCCATGCAGGTTCAGCGTCCCGCGCACCATCATGATGCCGCGATCGCCCATCGTGTTGATGTTCTCGCCGGGCACGGTGTCGGTCAGCGTGATCGTGGCGTTGTGCCGGAACGGCCTCGCTTCGGTGCCGATCTGCAGCTCGCCGCCGGGGACGTAGATCCAGTCGGTGGTCAGCGCCAGGTCGCGCTCGTCGGCAAAGGTCAGCTTGCCCTGCACCGTCAGGCTGCGCAGCTCGGGCGGGCTGACGTCGAGCACCACTTCGGTCCCGCGCGGAATGGTCACCTCCTCGCCCGCCGCCGGCACCTTGCCCGAGGGCCATGCCGCGGCGTCCGACCACGTCACGGTCCGCACGATCGCGGCCGGGGCGGCCACGTCCATCGCCATCCCGGCGTGATCGTCGTGATCCTGCGCGGCGGCGCCCGCGCCCGTGGCGAGCAGCAGCGAGACCGGAGCGAGGCGAGCGAAAAGGAACAGCCAGGACTGTTTGGGCATGACCACGTTTCCCCTCCCGGACGACAAGGTCCGACCATGCTTGGTTGGCGCAGGTTATGAAACGAATGAGCTGTTCTGCCAAGCGGTCGGGCAGCGAAGGTTTGCCGCGATCGTTCTCGGCACGATGGGAAGGCGGACGATCAGGCAACCTTCAATGCCGCTTTCGATCTGTGGACGCCCGAGCGGACCGGAACCCCACCTCTTCCCCGCCGCAGCACCGCGTCGCCACCCCCC
>DATDLP010000476.1:0-3133 GCA_036519255.1 Croceibacterium sp. | reverse complement strand
CCGCAAGCGGGAGGGGAGATAGGGTTAGATCACGCTTTCGATCCAGCCCTTGAGCTCGCTCTTTCGCGCTCCGCCGAGCTTCTGTGCAACCGGCTGGCCGTTCTTGTACAGCACCAACAGCGGGATCGACTGCACGCCGACCTGGGTCGGCACCTCGGGGTTGGCCATGATGTCCATCTTGGCGATGGTCACCTGTCCGGCCAACTCGTCGCTGATCTCCTCGAGCGCGGGGCCGATCTGCTTGCACGGCGTGCACCATTCCGCCCAGAAATCGACCAGCACCGGCGTGTCGGAATCGAGCACGTCGGCCTGAAAGCTGGCATCGGTGACGGTCTTGGTGGCCATGGTGGCTGCTCCTGGTTCGTGTTCGGTAAATCTAGTCGGCGCTTGTCTGCTGACAACGGCTCAGCCACCCAAGCTTTCCTGCCCCGCCACCAAGCCCGGTTTGTGCGCCGCGAGCAATTCCGGCGGGAGCGCAATCAACAGCGGCGTCTGGGTGTAAAGCACCGCCGCCTCGATCCGGCGCCCCGGATAGATCGCGCCGAGCGCGGCGGCATAGGCTGCCATTTGGCGCAGCGTCGCGAGCGGCACGTCGGCGAGCGAAGCCGGCGGGCGGCGCGCGGTCTTGAAGTCGGCGACCAGCACGCGCTCGGGTTCGACCAGCAGCCGGTCGGCGGTCCCGGCGATCACCTGCCCGCCGAGGGTGGCCGCGAGCGGCACTTCGGCCAGCGCCGAGGGTCCGAACAGCTCGGCCCAGTGCGGCTCCGCCAGCACCGCCTGCGCGCGCGAAACGATCTCGTCGCGGATCTGCTCGGCAAGCTCCGGAGCGTTGCGCGCGAGCCAGGCGCGGGCCTGCCCGGCCCGCAGCTCCGGAGCCACATCGGGCAGCCGTTCGAGCAGCCGGTGGATCAACACTCCGCGCCGCGCCGCTTCCGCCAGCATCCCCGGCGGCAGCGGAGGGTCGGCGCCCTGCTCCTCGCCCGCCGCCGACGGCGCGAGCGGCCGCGGCGGGCGCGGCTCGGGGCCGATCGGGCGCGTGGTCCAGTCGGGCAGCGCGCGTGCGAGCACGAATTCGGGCTGCACGGAGACCGCCGGCACCGGCGCCCGCGTGCCCCACTCGCGCCGCTCGCCCCAGATCTCGTCCGCCAGCGGATCGCCGCCGAACAGCGGCACAAGCCGGGCGTACCAGCTGTCCGCCGCCGGCTCCTTCTCGCGCTTGCCCAGCGCGCCGCCGACGAACAGCGCCTCCTCGGCGCGGGTCATCGCGACGTAGAGCAGGCGCCAGTGCTCCTGCCGTTCGGCCAGCGCGGCCGCGGCCTCGGCATCGGCGATACGGCCGACCTTGTGCTCCCTCGCCAGATCGGGGACCGGCAGCGAACGTCCGCCCCCGCCGGGCAGCACTTCGTCGAGCGTCAGCCCGCGGGTGGGCGAGCTGTCGGGATTGCCCGCGGCATCGGCGAGGATCACGATCGGCGCCTGCAGGCCTTTCGAGCCGTGCACGGTCATCACCCGCACGAGATTCGCCGCCGCGCCGGCCTCGCGCTTCACTTCGCCCTCCCCGGCATCGAACCACTGGACGAACCCCTGCAGGCTCGGCGTGTGCGCGGCCGAATAGGCCAGCGCGGCGTTGAGCAGCTCGTCGATCGGATCGTTGGCCTCGCGCCCGAGCCGCGCGACGAGCTTGCGCCGCCCGTCCCACGGCCCGACCAGCAGCCAGTGCAGCAGCGCCTGCGGCGGCTCGAAATCGGCCAGGCGCAGCAGGTCGAGCAGTGGCGCCACGTCGGGGTGGCCCGAACGCCGCAAGTGCTCCCACAGCGGCACGCCCTTATCGCGATAGCCGTGCGCGAGCAACTCCTCCTGGCTCCACCCGATCAGCGGCGAGACCAGCAGGCTCGCGAGGCTCAGGTCGTCGAGCGGCTGCGCGGCGAAGCGCAGCGCCGCCATCAGGTCGCGCACCGCAAGCGGCGCACCGAGCCGCAGGCGGTCGACCCCGGCCACGGGAATCCCCGCCGCGTGCAGCCGCGCGACGATCAGTCCCGCCAGCTCGCGGCGCTTGCGCACCAGCACCATGACGTCGCCCGGCCCGGCGAAGCGCGCCTCGCCCTTGGCCAGCGCGAAATGCCCAACCAGCGCCTTGATCTGCGTGGCGATCTTGTCGGCCATCCGGCGTTCGGGCTCGGACAGCCAGGTCTCGGGCCCCTCGCCGTCCTCCTCGTCATCGGGTCGCGAGGTGACCGGGTCCCACAGCGTGACCAGCCCTGGCCGCGTGTCGCCGACATGCCGCTCAGGCGCGTGATCGAGCCCGAAGCTGTCCGGTCCGATCGCCGCAATTGCTCCGTCGACGAAATCGAGGAGCGGCTGCGCGGTGCGGTACGAGCGGCCGAGGTCGAGGTCCTGCAGCGGGCGCGTTCTGGGCCCGGGCTCCTGCAGCGCCAGGGCCAACTTGCGCGCATTGTCCGCCGCGCGGTCGATCTCCGCGGCGAACTGCTCCTTCGCGATGCGGAAGTTCTCGGGGCTCGTCCCCTGAAAACGGAAGATCGCCTGCTTGTAGTCGCCGACCACGAAGATCGTCCGCAGCTTTGCCCCGAAGTTATCGGCGCGCTGGCCGAGCCCGGTGAAGAAGTCCCCGGTCAGCGCGCGCACGATCGACCATTGCGCTTCGTTGGTGTCCTGCGCCTCGTCGACCAGGATGTGATCGAACCGCCGGTCGAGCTTGTACGCGATCCAGGGCCCGATCTCGGCCGAGCCGAGCAGCGCCGCCGCGCGGCGGATCAGGTCGTCGAAATCGACCAGCCCTTCGCGCAGCTTGGCCGCATCCCACGCCAGCGCGAACCGGCGGCCTACCGAGAGCGCGGGCGTGAGCAGGTCCGCCACGCCGAGCAGCGCCTTGTGCTCGATCACCCGCTCGAGGCACTGCATCACTGTGGCAATGTGGTCGCCGTAGACCGGGTCGCGCTTGAGGATGTTGCCGAGCTGCTTGGGCTGCCCGTCGGTCTTGTTGAGCACGGTGCCGTAGAACGAACCGGCCTGCTCCGCCCGGCCCGCGGGCGGCAGCGCGAGCCAGTCGCGGATCGTCTGCGCGCCCTCGCGCCCGGTCGCGCTGTCCCACGCCTCCAGCGTGGCCAGGCACCGC
>DATDLP010000475.1:0-8972 GCA_036519255.1 Croceibacterium sp. | reverse complement strand
AAGAAGGATTCCGCGCTCGACCAGTTCACGATCAACCTCAACCAGAAGGCGCTCGACGGCAAGGTCGACCCGCTGATCGGCCGCGGCCCCGAGGTCGACCGGACGATCCAGATTCTGTGCCGCCGGTCGAAGAACAACCCGCTCTACGTGGGCGATCCGGGCGTCGGCAAGACCGCCATCGCCGAAGGCCTCGCGCGCAAGATCGTCGAGGGCGACGTGCCCGAGGTGCTGCAGGACGCGGTGATCTACTCGCTCGACATGGGCGCGTTGCTCGCCGGCACGCGCTATCGCGGCGACTTCGAGGAGCGCCTGAAGCAGGTCGTCAACGAGCTTGAGAAGCTGCCCGAGGCGGTGCTGTTCATCGACGAGATTCACACCGTGATCGGCGCCGGCGCGACCAGCGGCGGGGCGATGGACGCCTCGAACCTGCTCAAGCCCGCGCTTTCCAACGGGGCGATCCGCTGCATCGGCTCGACCACCTACAAGGAATTCCGCAACCACTTCGAGAAGGACCGCGCCTTGCTGCGGCGGTTCCAGAAGATCGACGTGAACGAGCCGACGATCGAGGATACGATCAAGATCCTGCGCGGGTTGCGCTCGGCGTTCGAGGACCACCACAAGGTCAAGTACACGCCCGACGCGATCAAGACCGCGGTCGAGATGAGCGCGCGCTACATCAACGACCGCAAGCTGCCCGACAAGGCGATCGACGTGATCGACGAAGTCGGCGCGATGCAGATGCTGCTGCCGCCGAGCCGGCGCCGGAAGACGATCACCTCGAAGGAGATCGAGAAGGTCATCGCGACGATGGCGCGAATCCCGGCGCGGACCGTGAGCAAGGACGACAAGGCCGTGCTCGCGAGCCTCGAGAAAGATCTCAAGCGCGTCGTCTACGGCCAGGACAAGGCGATCGAGGTCCTTTCGACCGCGATGAAGCTGAGCCGTGCCGGCCTGCGCGATCCCGACAAGCCGATCGGCAGCTTCCTGTTCTCGGGCCCGACCGGCGTCGGCAAGACCGAGGTCGCGCGCCAGCTGTCGGAAATCATGGGCATCGAGCTCAAGCGGTTCGACATGTCCGAATACATGGAGCGCCATTCGGTCAGCCGGTTGATCGGCGCCCCTCCGGGCTACGTCGGCTACGATCAGGGCGGCCTCTTGACCGACGCGATCGACCAGCACCCGCATTGCGTGCTGCTGCTCGACGAGATCGAGAAGGCGCACCCCGACCTGTTCAACATCCTGCTGCAGGTGATGGACCACGGCAAGCTGACCGACCACCACGGCAAGACGGTCGACTTCCGCAACGTGGTGCTGATCATGACCACCAACGCCGGCGCGTCGGACATGGCGCGCCAGGGCATCGGCTTCGGCGCGGGGACCAAGGTCGAGGCGAGCGAGGAAGCGGTCAAGAAGATGTTCGCGCCCGAGTTCCGCAACCGGCTCGATGCGATCGTGCCGTTCGACTACCTCGGGACCGAGACCGTCAGCCGCGTGGTCGACAAGTTCATCCTCCAGCTCGAGCTGCAGCTGGCCGACCAGAACGTGCACATCCAGTTCGATTCGGACGCGCGCAGTTGGCTGGCCAAGCGTGGCTACGACAAGCTGATGGGCGCGCGGCCGATGGCGCGGCTGATCCAGGACAAGGTCAAGCAGCCGCTCGCCGAGGAGCTGCTGTTCGGCAAGCTCGCGCAAGGCGGCGAGGTGCACGTCAGCGTCAGGGACGACGCGCTGGCGTTCGAGCTGACTCCGGCAGCCCCCAAGGAACCGCGCCCGGCGAAGCCGAAGAAGGACGCCAAGGCGAAAGCCAAGCCGGCGGCCGAGGACTAGTTAAGCGCAGCGGCGCTTGGCCTTCGGGCCATGAAGTGGGTGGAACTGCGACGCGGTTCCGCCCATTTTCGTGCATGAGATGGCCGCCCCGTTTTCCTGGATCCGCCCCGAGCCGCACGGCATCCACGTGGTCCCGGCGGATTGCTGGATCGATCCCTCGCGCCCGGTCGACAACGCGCTGGTGACCCACGGCCACGCCGATCACGCGCGCGGCGGGCATGGGCGGACGGTGGCGACCCCCGAGACGCTGGCAATCATGGAACTGCGCTACCAGACGCGCGAGGGTGCGCTGCCGGTGCAGTACGGCGAGACGATCGGGCTGCCGGGCGGGGTCAACGCGACCTTCGTGCCGGCCGGCCACGTGCTCGGCTCGGCGCAGATCGTGCTCGAGCATGCCGGAGAGCGCGTGGTGGTGACCGGCGATTACAAGCGCCGGCCCGATCCGACCTGCCCGCCGTTCGAGGTCGTGCCGTGCGACGTGTTCGTGACCGAGGCGACCTTCGGCCTGCCGGTGTTCCGGCATCCGCCGGTCGGGCACGAGATCGCCAAGCTGCTCAAGGCGCGCGACGATCATCCCGAGCGCTGCGTGCTGATCGGCGCCTATGCGCTGGGGAAGGCGCAGCGGGTGATCGCCGAGCTGCGGCTCGCGGGGCATCGCGAGCCGATCTGGCTGCACGGGGCGATGGAACGGATGTGCCGGCTGTACGAGGAGCTCGGGGTCGACCTGGGCGATTTGCGGCTGGTGAGCGACGCCACGAAGGATCAGCTTCGTGGCGCGATCGTGCTGTGCCCGCCCTCGGCGCTCAACGATCGCTGGAGTCGGCGTTTGCCGGATCCGGTGACGGGGATGGCGAGCGGGTGGATGCGGGTGCGCCAGCGCGCGCGGCAGAGCCTGGTCGAGCTCCCGCTGGTGATCTCCGACCACGCCGACTGGGACGAGCTGACCGCGACGATCGCCGAGGTGAACCCGGCCGAGAGCTGGATTACCCACGGGCGCGAGGAGGCGCTGCTGCGCTGGTGCCAGCTGCACCAGCGGCGCGCGCGGGCGCTGGCGCTGGTGGGGTACGAGGACGAGGATGATTGAGATCCTTCGAGACGGCGGCTCAGCCTGCGGGTTCTGGCTTCGCCAGTGCTTCGCATCCGACCGCCTCCTCAGGATGAGCGGATCATTCTTCCATTGCGCTCATCCTGAGGAGAGACTGAGCTTGCCAAAGGCCCGTCTCGAAGGACGCCTGGAATAAGATGGAAGCCTTCGCCGCCCTCGTCGATGCGCTGGTCTACACGCGCAGCCGCAACGAGAAGCTGCGGCTGATCGCCGCATACTTGCGCGAGACGCCCGATCCCGATCGCGGCTGGGCGCTCGCGGCGCTGACCGAAGGGCTGAGCTTTCCGGCGGTCAAGGCCGGCACGATCCGCAACCTGATCACCGAGCGGGTCGACCCGGTGCTGTTCGCGCTGAGCCGCGATTTCGTCGGCGATACCGCCGAGACCGTGAGCTTGCTGTGGCCGGCCCCCGAAGCTGGCGTCATGGCGCCGCCTACGGTTGGTGAAGCTGTTGATTTACTTGCTAAAATGACCCGTGTTTCGGTCATAGCCGAACTGCCGCGGTTGCTCGACCGGCTCGATGCCGACGGCCGCTATGCGCTGATCAAGCTCGCGACAGGGGCGATGCGGGTCGGGGTTTCAGCCCGGCTCGCCAAGACCGCGTTTGCGCAGGCGTTCGCGGTCTCGGTCGAGGACGTCGAGGAATATTGGCACGCGCTCAGCCCGCCCTACACCGAGCTGTTCGCCTGGGCGGAGGATGGCGGGCCGCCACCCGACACCAGCGAGCGGCCGCTGTTCCGCCCGTTCATGCTCGCGCATGCGCTCGAGGACGCCGAGCTCGACCTCGGGGAGTATGTGGCAGAGTGGAAGTGGGACGGCATCCGCGTGCAGGTCGTACACGCACGCGGCGAGACGCGGCTCTATTCGCGCACCGGCGACGACGTGACTGGCAGCTTTCCCGAAATGGCCGATGCACTGGCGATCCCGGCGGTGCTCGACGGCGAGCTGCTCGTGCGCGGCGCGCACCAGGGCGGCGAAGCGGGCGGGGCAGCGAGCTTCAACTCGCTGCAGCAGCGGCTCGGGCGCAAGACCGTGTCGAAGGCGATGCTGGCCGAGTACCCGGCGTTCGTGCGATTGTACGACGTGCTGATTCTCGACGGCGAGGACTTGCGCGAGCTGCCGTGGAGCGAGCGCCGCGCGCGGCTCGAGGCGCTGATGCCGCGGCTGCCGGCCGGGCGGTTCGACCTGTCCGCGGTGGTCGAGGCCGAGCGGTTCGAGCAGCTCGCCGAAATCCGCGCCGGCGCGCGCGACGAGGCGATCGAGGGGCTGATGCTCAAGCGGCGCGATTCGCCCTACGTGGCGGGACGCCGGACCGGGCTGTGGTACAAGTGGAAGCGCGATCCGCTGCTGGTCGACTGCGTGCTGATGTACGCCCAGCGCGGCAGCGGCAAGCGCTCGAGCTTCTATTCGGACTACACCTTCGGCTGCTGGGACGGCGATCCTGACGCGGGAGCCGAGCTGCTGCCGGTGGGCAAAGCCTATTTCGGCTTCACCG
The DNA here is from genome assembly GCA_036519255.1 of Croceibacterium sp. Classification (GTDB taxonomy): domain Bacteria; phylum Pseudomonadota; class Alphaproteobacteria; order Sphingomonadales; family Sphingomonadaceae; genus Croceibacterium_A. The sequence goes on along the minus strand of DATDLP010000475.1, from coordinate 4,546 downwards.
ACGAGGAGCTGCGCGAGATCGACCGCTACGTGCGCAACCATACCGTCAACCGCTTCGGCCCGGTGCGCGAGACCGACAAGAGCCTCGTGTTCGAGGTGGCGTTCGATTCCGTGCACGCGAGCAAGCGGCACAAGTCGGGGCTGGCGATGCGGTTTCCGCGGATCAGCCGGATTCGGTGGGACAAGCCGGCGCACGAGGCGGACCGGATCGAAACGCTGCAGAGCTTGGTGCGCGACTGACCGCGCGCTAGGAACCGGGGATGCGCCTTCGCCTGCTGCTCGCCCTGCTCGCCGTATCCCTTGCCGCGCCGCTGCGTGCCGGAGGGCCCGACGGGTGGACCGCCGCGTGGGCCTCGGCGCAGATGGTGCCGGTGAACGACCAGGTCGTGCCGCACGAATGGCTCGAGGACGCGACCGTGCGGCAAGTGGTCCGCCTCGGCCTCGCCGGCCCACGGCTGCGGCTGCGGCTGTCGAACGCGCACGGCACCGCACCGCTGGCGATCGGCGTGGTGACCGTGGCACGCTCGGCCGACAACCGCACGGCGCGGATCGACGGCGGCGCCGTGCCCGTGCGCTTCGGCGGACTGGCGTCGGCGGTGATTCCGGCCGGGGCCGAGCTGTGGTCCGACCCGGTCGACTTCGCCGTGACGGCCGGCGCCGACCTTGCGGTCTCGATCCACCTGCCCGGCCCGCCGAGCCCGCCGACCGGGCACCCGGGATCGCGCGCGACGACATATTTCGTGCACGGCGACCAGACTGGGGCCGCGGACCTGGCCGGCGCGCAGACCGCGCCGCGCTGGCTCGTGCTCGCGGGGATCGAGGTCAACGCACCCGAGGCGCGCGCGGTGGTGGCGTTAGGCGATTCGATCACCGACGGGTTCGGCGTGCAGCCCGACACCAACTTGCGCTGGACCGACCACCTCGCCGCGCGGCTGCGCGCCGAGCCGGGACTGCAACAGGTCTCGGTGCTCAACGCCGGGATCGGCGGCAACCGGCTGCTGCTCGACGGGCTCGGGCCGAACGCGCTCGCGCGGCTCGAGCGCGACGTGCTGTCGCAGCCGGGGGTCACGCATGTGATCGTGCTCGAAGGGGTCAACGACCTCGGCGTGCTGACGCGCGACGGGCCGGCGACGCCCGAGCAGCACGCGGCGCTGGTGGCGCAAGCGACCGAGGCGCTGCGGCAGATCGTGCTGCGCGCGCGGGCGCGCGGGATCAAGGCGATCGGGGCGACGATTCTGCCGTTCGCCACCTCGACGACCTATCATCCACCGGCGGAGACCGAGGCCGACCGCCAGGCGATCAACGCGTGGATCCGCACGCCGGGCAACTTCGACGCGGTGATCGACTTCGACGCGGCGCTCCGCGACCCCGCGCAGCCAGAGCGGCTCGACCCGGCGCATGATTCGGGCGACGGGCTGCATCCCTCGCTCGACGGATACCGGGCGATGGCCGCCGCGGTGCCGCTCGAGCTGTTGCGCGAGGACCGCACCGAGCCGTAAGCTCGCGGGCAGTGAAGCCCAAGCTCCTGACCACGCTGCCGAGCTACACGCCGCGGCTGTTTCTCGGCGACCTGTTCGCCGGGACGAGCGTGGCGCTGGTGGCGATCCCGCTCAGCATCGCGATCGCGATCGCCTCGGGCGCGCCGCCCGAGGCCGGGCTGGTGACCGCGATCGTCGCCGGGTTCCTGGTCTCGACGCTCGGGGGCAGCCGGGTGCAGATCGGCGGGCCGACCGGCGCGTTCATCGTCGTGGTCTATGCGGTGATCGCCGAGCACGGCTACGACGGCCTCGTGCTGGCGACGTTGATGGCGGGCGCGATCCTGCTCGTCGCGGGCCTGCTGCGGCTCGGCAACCTGATCGCCTACGTGCCCGAGGCAGTGGTCAACGGCTTCACGATCGGCATCGCGATCGTGATCGCCGCAAGCCAGCTCAAGGATTTTGCCGGGATCGAGACCGGCGCGCTGCCGGCCGACTTCCTGCCCAAGATGGCCGCGCTGTGGGCGGCGCGCGCGAGCGCGAGCTGGAGCGCCATCGCGGTCGGCGGCGCGACGCTCGCGGCGATTGTGCTGCTGCGCCGGCTGCTGCCGAAGGTCCCCGACCGGCTCACGGGCACCGTGTTGGTCTCGGCCGTGGCGGCGCTCGCAGCGGTGCCGGTGGCGACGATCGCCAGCGAGTACGGCGCGCTGCCGCGCAGCCTGCCGCTGCCTTCGCTGCCCGAGGTCAGCGGATCGCGGATCGCCGAGCTGCTGCCCTCGGCCTTCGTGATCGCCTTCCTCGCCGCGGTCGAATCGCTGCTTTCGGCGATGGTCGCCGACCGGATGATCGGCGGCAGCCACCGGCCCAACGCCGAGGTGCTCGCGCAAGGCTGGGCCAACATCGGCTCGGCGCTGTTCGGCGGCCTGCCGGCGACCGGGGCCATCGCGCGCACCGCGACCAACGTGCGCGCCGGAGGCAAGACCCCGGTCGCGGGAATGATCCACGCGGTCGTGATCCTGGCCGTGCTGCTGACGATGGCGCCGCTGGCCGGCTATCTGGCAATGCCCGCGCTCGCGGCGCTGCTGATCATGACCGCCTGGGGCATGTGCGAGCCGCACAAGTGGAAAGGCTACTTGGCCGCGCCCAACGAAGAGCGCCTGCTGCTGGTGCTGACGCTGCTGCTGACCGTGCTGGCCGACCTGACCGTGGCGATCGGCGTCGGCGTGGCGGTGGGGCTGGCGATCCGGCTGCGCGACAGCCGGGTGCGCGCCGCGGACTGGCGCCCGCCCGAGCCGTAGGCTGCGTCGCCTCTAGAGTGCGTCCTCTTTAGTCGGAATCCGTTCGTCCCGAGCGAAGTCGAGGGACTGTACGGAGCGAAGCCGAGGCATTGCGCAATCCCGTCGGTTCTCGGCTTCGCTCGAACCGGCCCCTCGACTTCGCTCGGGACGAACGGTTCAAGCAAATCAGGAAAATCTCCAGATCGAAACGCGAGGATTGCCCTTCCCCCTTGAGGGGTGGGGTGGAGGTGTTCCGTGCCGGCGTCGACGCGCCGCTTCGCCGCGCTCCCGCACCCCCTCTCTCCCCGTCGGGGAGGGGGGATTTGATTCGAAGAGGGCGGAGCCCAGGCTCAACCGGGCGGCAGCTGGACCAGCTTGTCGCGCCCAGTTGCGCCGCGCAACAAGTGCAGTCGTGATGTCGCTTCCCCGAGCGCCGCGGCCAGCAGCGCGAGCACGGCGGCATTGGCCGCGCCGTCGTGAGGCCGCACGCGTACCTTCACCAGCACACGCCCGTCATCGAGTTCGAGGCCGTCGGTCCGCGCGCCTGGAGTGACGCGCAGCGCGAGCCGGCCTTGCGAGTCGGCCAGCGCGCGGATCGCCGCGGCAGGCGGGAAGTCAGGCCTGGGCTTCGCCACGCAGCATCGCCAGATGGCGCTGCGCGAGGCGGCAGTAGCGCTCGGTCTGGAAGCGGATCTTGGCCACTTGCGCCTCGTCCTGTGTGCGCAGGAAATTCGCCGGGCGGCCGACCCAGATCTCGCGCGGCGGAATGTGCTTGCCCGGGCTGAGCAGCGCGCCCGCGCCGAGCATCGCGCCTTCGCCGATCCGGCAATCGTCCATCGCCACCGCGCCCATGCCGACGAACGCGCGGTCCTCGAGCGTGCAACCGTGAACCACCGCCATGTGGCCGATCACGCAATCCTCGCCGATCACCGTAGGGCAGCCGTCGGTGTCGGGGCGCGGACCCTCGACGTGAAAGACCGAGCCGTCCTGCACGTTCGAGCGCGCGCCGACGACGATGCGGTGGATGTCGCCGCGCAGCACGCAGTTGTACCACACGCTCGATTCGGGTCCGAGCGTGACGTCACCGACGATCCGGGCCCCCGGCGCCACGAAGGCGCTTGCGTGAATCTGGGGGACCTTGCCCTCGAACGGCAGGATCGTGGCCCACGGAAAGCGGCCGGTGCAATCGTAAGTCATCGTCCGGCCCATTGGTCGCGCGTCAGCGAATAGACCATCGTGTCGCGCAGTTCGCCCGCGTAGCGATCGTCGGGATAGTCGAGCTCGGTTCGCCGGCGCATGCCGAGGCGGGTCATCAGGCCCCAGCTCGCGGTGTTGCCGGCGACGGTGAGCGCGAAGATTTCGTCCGCGCCGAAGCGCGCGAAGCCGGCCTCGAGCGAGGCGGTCGCGGCCTCTTTCGCATAGCCGTGCCCCCACGCGGCCTCGCGCAGGCGCCAGCCGATCTCGAACGCGCCGGTGATCGTGCTCCCCGGCGCGTTGGCGCGCTTGAGACCGCAGAAGCCGAGTATCTCGCCGGCGAGATGCCCGCCGTCGGCCGTGCGCTCGACCAGCCAGAAGCAGTGGCCATGTTCCGCGGCGCAGGCAGCGACACGCTCGCGCATTTCGAGCTGCTCGGCCGGACCGAGCAACTCGCCGAGCCAGCGCATGACGCGCTGATTGTTGGTGTGGCGGAAAAACGCGGCCCAGTCCTCGTCGTCGCGCCAGTCGCGCAGCACCAGGCGATCAGTCTCGCGGCGAAATCCGGTCATGCGCGCCCGGCCTGCCAGGCGCCGCGGTC
>DATDLP010000474.1:0-17837 GCA_036519255.1 Croceibacterium sp. | reverse complement strand
AGGAGGCGGTGCGCTCAAGAAAGATGGTGGAGGCGCTCGCCGCGGCAACGGAGCTGCACGGGGGGTGAGGGGCGGACAAGAAGGGGGGCTCACGCGAAGGCGCGAAGGCGCGAAGATGTCGCGCGCCGTTCGGGCCTTGCGCTGCAGCTTCGTGGCCCTTCGGCTGGCGGCACAGCCAACCGCTCCGGGCAGGCTTTGTGAGACGGATTGAGGGCGGCTTCGCCGCAGGTGCACGACCGGCGGGCGCATTTTGGCGCGGACGGGGGCGAACGGTTTGGTTAGGACTGGGCCCTACGCCGGGCTCGCCGGCTTGACCGGTTTCGGGAGGAGGGTCGCGCCAGATGCTGCGTTCGCTATGGGGTTTGGGGGTTCTGTTGGCCGCGGTCGTCGCGGCGCCGGCGCTGGCTGCCGATGCGCAGCGCGAGGCGTTCGGGGCGCTGCCCGACGGGCGTGCGGTCGAGGCGGTGGTGCTGAGCAACGACGACGGGATGCGCGTGCGGGTGATCGCGTGGGGGGCGATCGTGCAGGAGCTCACGGTGCCGGGCAACGACGGGCCGGCCGACGTGGTGCTCGGCTACGATGCGATCGAGGGCTACCTCGCGGACGGCAGCTACATCGGGGCGACGGTCGGGCGCTATGCCAACCGCATCGCCGGGGCGCGGTTCACGCTCGACGGGCGGGAGTATCCGCTGGCGGCGAACAACGGGGCGAACTCGCTGCATGGCGGGCTGGCGGGGTTCGACAAGCAGCTGTGGGCGGTCACCGAGGTCCGGGCGGACGCGGACAGCGCGAGCGTCACACTGGTGCGCCGCAGCCCGGCGGGCGAGGAAGGGTTTCCGGGCAATCTCGACGTCAGCGCGACCTTCGCGCTGACCGAGAGCGGCGAGCTGCAGGTGACCTATCGCGCGACCACCGACGCGCCGACGGTGGTCAACATGACCAACCATTCGTACTTCAACCTCGCCGGCGAGGGCTCGGGTCGCTCGGCGGAAGGCCACCTGCTGACGATCCCGGCCGAGAGCTACACGCCGGCGGTCGACGGGATACCGACCGGCGAGATCCGATCGGTCGCCGGGACGCCGTTCGATTTCCGCACGCCGCGCAGGGTCGGCGACCGGGTTCGCGACGGGCGCGACGAGCAGCTGCGCAGCGGGCGCGGCTACGATCACAACTGGGTGGTCTCGCGTGCGCCGGCCGCGGGCCTGCAGCTGCTCGCGACGGTCGAGGAGCCGGTCAGCGGGCGGGTGATGCAGGTGCTGGGCAACCAGCCGGGGGTGCAGCTCTACGCGGCCAATCATCTCAACGGCACGGCGATCGGCAAGGGCGGTGTGATGTACCGCCAGGGGGATGCGATCTGCCTCGAGCCGCAGCTGTTTCCCGATACGCCGAACCAGCCGGCGTTCGGCTCGGCGCGGCTCGACCCGGGCGAGACGTATGAGCACCGGATCGTCTATCGGTTTGCGGTGCGGAGTTAGGGCCTGAGCGCCTGACGCCCTCCTCTTACCTTTCCCCGTCCTTCGCCAAGCTCAGGATGAGCGGGAGAGGGGGAGGTTCACGGCCGCGCGGCGTAGAGCGCGTGGTGGGTGAGGATGAACAGCGTGCGCCGGTCAGGGCCGCCGAACAGGATCTGCAGCGGGCGGTCGGGGACCTCGATGCGGCCGAGCGGGGTGCCGTCGGCGGCGTAGACGTGGACCTGGCCGTTGGCGACGAAGACCCGGCCGCGATCGTCGACCGCGACGCTCTCGCCGCCGCGGTTGGCGAAGCGTTTCAGGTCGGTCAACGTGCCGTCGGGGCCGACGGTGCCGGTGTAGGTCGCGTTCTCCGAGCCGTTGGTGACGAAGAGCCGCTCGCCCTGCCGCGCGCCGACGAGGCCGTTGGCGATCAGGCTGCCCGACCAGCGCCAGCCGACATGATCGTCCGGCCCCTGGTTCCAGATGCGGAACGCGGGCAGCGCGAGGCTGCCGTCGGGCGAGAGGTATTCCTGCGCTTTCGGCGTGCCGGCTTCCCGCGCGAACAGCTCGGCGAGCGTGGTGAACTCATAGGTCGCGTGGTCGAGCTGGTCGCGGAATTCGCCGTTGGCCCACCAGTTGACCGGCAGCAGCGTGCGCGCGCGGCCGTCGTTGCGCGCGGGGGTCGGGTCGATCAGGGTCAGCGCGTCGGGCGGGCCGGCGGGGTCGAACGAGAACACCGCGGCTTTGGGGCCGAGCGAGGAGAGCACTAGCAGGTGGCCCGAGGCGTCGACCGCGAGGTTGACCGCGTCGAGCGGCTGGTCGCGCACGACCTCGAGTCCGCGCGGCTCGCTCCAGCGGTGGATGCGCTGGAAGTGGCGGTCGATGAAGTAGAGCGCGCCTTGCGCGTCGACCGCTGCGCCCGCAATCGACCAGAAGCCCTCGGCGAGGCGCTCGACCGGGACGAGGCTCGGCGCGGGCGGCACCGCGGGGCGGTCGGGGGCGCCGAGGTCGAGCCGGGCGAACTCGTGCTCGCGCACCACTTGGCGGCGCGTGACGTCCTCGAGCGTGTTGTCGAACGGGTACTTGCTCGCGCGCAGGAAGGTGCCGCAGCCTTCGTCGGTGCAATGGGCGATGCCGCTCTCGGCGTTCACGTGGACGTTGCGGAAGCGGATGTGGCCCGAGTTGAACAGCAGGATCGCGCTCTTCGCCGGGTGGTAGCTGCGCGTGACGCGGTAGCCGTGGTAGTTGGCGAACAGCAGGTTGCGCGAGTTGCGGATCTCGAGGCCGACCGCGTCTGGGCCGTCGCCGACCTCCTGCTCGGTCTGCGGGGCGTGGAATTCCCAGTTGGCGACGTTGTCGAGCACGATCTCGTTGCGCGCGTGGTGCTCGACCGACATCTCGTAGACGAAGCCGGGGGTGCTGGTGTTGGTGATATGGAGGCCTGACTGGGCGAAAGTGTTGGGGCTCCACACGTCGGCGAACGTGCCGCCGCCGCCGTCGGTCACCCAGATGCTCGGGTACTGCGCGTCCATCCGCCCGTCGGCCACCGGATCGCCGCTGGAGGCGCGCAGCACGCCGAGGCCGCGGCCGTCGACCGTGGGCGTGCCACCGCCGCCCATGATCTTGACGTCCTCGACCAGGCTGCGCTCGCCCGAACGCCACAGCAGCGCCGACGCGCGCGGGTTCACCCGGCCGGTGAACAGGCCGAGGCCCGAGACGATGTTGTCGCCGCCCGCTGGGGTCTCGAGGATCGGCAGCACCGGTCCCAGGCCGCGGTGCGCCGGGTTGTCGTCGGGGATGTAGAGCTGGGTGATCGCCGGATGCAGGCCGATCAGCACCGTGTCGGGGCGCAGCCTGAGCGGGGCGGTGACCTTGTGGAAGCCGATCGGGAAATAGAGCACGCGGTGCATGTCGATCGCGCGCTGGATCGCCGCTGTGTCGTCGGTCTGGCCGTCGCCGGTGACGCCGAGCGTGCGCACGTCGACCCACTCCATCATCGCGGGAAGGTCGCGGATGGCCGGCGCGCGGCGCGGCGGCAGCGCGGGCAGCGGCTCGATCTCGGCTTCGGTCGCGTAATTGCCCATTTGGCCGAGCTCGGGCACCGCGAGACCGTAGGAGAAGTCGGCCACGCGATAGGCCTGCCCTTTGCCTTCGACCGTGCGCCCGCTGTCGCGGAAGCGCGCGAACACCGGGGTGTCGGCCGCCAGCGCGTTCTCGAACCCGACCTGGGTGAACACGCTGTTCTCGTTCGAGATCACCACCGCGGCGCGACCGACGCGCTCGAAGCGGACGTCCTTGCCCCACAGCGAATCGCCGTAGCCGCGGTCGATCTCGATCCCGACGGGCGTGTCGCTGATCGCGACGTTGACCAAGGTCAGCCGCGCCTCGTGCTCGCGGATCGCCGCGCCGCGCTGGCCGGTGAAGCTCGAATCGAGCAGCGTGAACTGCCACGCGGGCGAGGTCTTCTCGCTGACGATGCCGTAGCGGCCGCCGATGAAACGGACATTCTCCATCACGTTTCCGGCCATGTAGACCCCGGCGAACCCCGAGCCGATGCGGAACTCCATGTCGCTGAGGAACGCGTGCTGGGCCATGCGGAAGCGGACCCCGGCCGCGGCCGGGTTGCCGAGGCCGATCTCGATATCGACGTTGCGCATCGACGAATAGAAGCTGCCCGAGTTCGCGTCGCGCACGACCTTGTCGCGCGGCACCACGGTCGGCACCGGGACGGGCACCGCGCCGACGTTGTACTGGTCGCGCCCGGCGAACACGATCATCGTCGAGACGCCCTGCTGGAAACCCGGGGTGTCGGCGCCCAGCAGGATCACCGGGCGGGTGGGGCCGACGCCGTAAACGCGCACTCCGGTGGGCACCACGAGCGTGCGGGTGATGCGGTAGGTGCCCGAGGGCAGGAACACGAGGCCGTGGCCGGTCGCGTCGACGGACTTGTCGAACGCTTGCTGCAAGGCCTCGGTGTCGTCAGCGCGGCCGTCGCCGGTCGCGGCGACGGTCACGGCCTTGGGTTCGGCGGGGGCTGTAGGGAAGACCGATGTGCTCTGTGCGGACGCCGGTAGCGGCGCGATCAGTGCCGCGATCGCGAGAATACCAATCAGAACGCTGCGCATGGTCATTCGGGCCTCCCCCGACGCCGCCAAGCCTGTTCGCTCGATCGGCGTCCCAGAGGCACTTGATACCGCAGTCTTTAATCCGCGCACGCGGAAATTGTCTGACAAGTTCGCTAACGAGTAGCCACGACCATCGGCCCTAGCTTCGTCATTGGGGGCGCAGCGAAGCAACCCCAGGCGGCTTTGCGCCGCCTGAGGTTGCTTCGCTCCTCGCCATGCCGATCTAGCGGGTCACCCCGTCGCGCTACCCTTCGTCAGCCGAGTGCTTCCGCTCGCGACGCGACTCCAGCATGCCTTCGTGGATGAAGCCGATCGGGCGCACTTCCATCGCCCGCTTCTTGAGCTCGCCCTGCATGCGCATGTACTCGGCTTCCATGCCCTCGGTCACGGTCGCGCGGCTGTCGGCTAGAGCTGCCGTGAAGTCGGCCGCGGTGACGGTCTTGGCGTCCTCGCCGCGCTTGCGGATCGCGATCAGGCCGGCGCGGCGCACCACGTCGCCCAAATCCGCCCCTGTGAAGCGCTCGGTCTCCAGCGCGATGCCGGGCAGGTCGACGTCGTCGGCCAGCGGCATGTTGCGGGTATGGATGCCGAGGATGTGCAGCCGCCCGGCCATGTCGGGCGCGCCGACGTAGACCAGCTCGTCGAACCGGCCCGGCCGCAGCAGCGCCGGGTCGACCAGGCCGGGGCGGTTGGTCGCGCCGATCACCACGATCGAGTTCAATTCCTCCATCCCGTCCATCTCGGCGAGGATCGTGTTGACCACCCGCGCGGTGACTTGCGGCTCGTTGGCCTCGCTGCCGCGCGCGGGCACGAGGCTGTCGATCTCGTCCATGAAGATCACGCACGGTGCGACCTGGCGCGCGCGGGCGAACATGCGGCTGATCTGCTGCTCGCTCTCGCCGTACCACTTCGACAGCAGGTCGCTCGACTTCATCGAGATGAAGTTCGCCTCGGCCTCCTTGGCCACGGCCTTGGCGAGCAGGGTCTTGCCGGTGCCCGGCGGGCCGTACAGCAGGAAGCCCTTGGCCGGACGGATGCCGAGCCGCTCGAACGCGGCGGGGTTCTTGAGCGGCAGCTCCACGCCTTCGCGCAGCTTCTCGGCCGCCTCGTCGAGCCCGCCGATGTCGGCCCAGCCGATCGTCGGCGCCTGCACCATGACCTCGCGCATCGCGCTCGGCTGGACCCGTTTCACCGCGGCGCGGAAGTCGTCCTTCTCGACCAGAAGGTTCTCGAGCACCTCTGGCGGGATCGTGCGCGCATCGAGGTCGAGCTTGGGCATAATCCGCCGCACCGCCTCGATCGCCGCCTCGCGCGCAAGCGCGGCCAGGTCGGCACCGACGAAGCCGTGCGTCGAGCGCGCGAGCTCCTGCAGGTCGACGCCTTCGCCCAGCGGCATGCCGCGCGTATGGATGCCGAGGATCTCGCGCCGGCCCTGCTCGTCGGGCACGCCGATGACGATCTCGCGGTCGAACCGGCCGGGGCGGCGCAGCGCCTCGTCGATCGCGTCCGGCCGGTTGGTGGCGGCGATGACCACGAGGTTGGCGCGCGCCTGCAGCCCGTCCATCAGCGTGAGCAACTGGGCGACGAGGCGTTTCTCGGCCTCGCCCTGAACGTTCTGCCGCTTGGGCGCGATCGAATCGATCTCGTCGATGAACACGATCGCCGGGGCCGAGCGCTCGGCCTCCTCGAACACCTCGCGCAGCCGGCGCTCGCTCTCGCCGTAGGCCGAGCCCATGATCTCGGGGCCGTTGATGGTGAAGAACGAAGCGTCGCTCTCGTTGGCCACCGCCTGCGCCAGCCGCGTCTTGCCGGTGCCCGGCGGGCCGTGCAGCAGCACGCCCTTGGGGGGATCGACCCCGAGGCGGGTGAACAGCTCGGGATAGCGCAGCGGCAGCTCGACCATCTCGCGCAGCGCCTTGATGGTGTCTTCCATCCCGCCGACGTCGTCGTAGTTGATGATCGCGCGACCGTCGCGCGGCTCCTCGAACTCGGCGCGCAGCTCGACTTCGGTGTTCTCGTCGATGTGGACGATGCCCTTGGGCGCCGTGCTGACCACCTGCAGGCGGATCTCGGTCAGCGCGTAGGCCGGGGCGTTGAACATGCGCTGCACCCCGGGCGGCATGTTGCGCACCGGCTGCTGGCCGTGCGTCGCGACGAGGTCGCCCGCGGTCAGCGGCCGGCGGAAGAACACACGCTTGAGCGCCTCGCCGGTGCCCTGCAGCCGCATCTCGCGCTGCGCCGGGGCGAACACCACGCGCGTCGCGGCACGCGATTCGGCGCGGCGGATGGTGACGTGCTCGCCCGACGAGGTGTCGGCGTTGGCGCGCAGCAGACCGTCGAGGCGGACGACCTCGAGCGCCTCGTCCTCGTCGTAGGCCGGGATCGCGACGGCGGCGGTGATCCGCTTGCCTTCGATCTCGACCGGATCGCCTTCGGTCACGCCGAGCGCCTGGAACACCGAGCGCGGCATGCGCGCGACGCCGCGGCCGCTTTCCTCCTGCCGCGCGGCGGCGACCTGCAACCGCACCGTGCCTTTTTCGAGTACCGCCGCTTCCGCGCCTGCCATCAGCCCTCTCGCTCTCGTCAATCGTGTAGCCGGAGAGCTAGGATCGCGCTCCCCCGATTGCAAACCGGCAGGCCCGGCGAAGGTGCCATCGAAAGTCGCACAAAAGTCAGCCCAAGCGCGGGCAAAAAAAAGCCCGGTCGTTGCCGACCGGGCCTTGGAAGTTTTGGGAGAGGATGCCTGAAAGGCCTGTTCCTTATGCGGAGGAGCGGGCTATCTCGCAAGTGCGAAAAGCGCAACTGCCGTTGCAAAACATGCAAGTTCGGCCTTGTGCCGATTGAAAACATGAACTTTTTGTGAATACACGGCGCCGCGTCGGGACCTCGCTGCGGCGGCGCGGCAATTCAATTGTGCACTGCATCATAGATGACAGCCCCGATGCCATCGGCTAACGCGAGGCAAGCCAAGCGGAGGTGCCGATGAAGAAGCTATACCCCGATGCCGCGGCCGCGCTCGACGGGCTGCTATTCGACGGCATGCTGATCGCCTCGGGCGGATTCGGCCTGTGCGGCGTCCCCGAGCGACTGATCGAGGCGATCGAGGCGAGCGGAGTCGGCAACTTGACTTTCGCCAGCAACAACGCCGGGATCGACAACGAGGGCATCGGCAAGCTGCTGCGCACTAGGCAGGTCAGCAAGATGATCAGCTCGTACGTCGGCGAGAACAAGGAGTTCGAGCGGCAATACCTCGCCGGCGAACTCGAGGTCGAGTTCTGCCCGCAAGGCACGCTGGCCGAGCGCATGCGCGCGGGCGGGGCGGGGATTCCCGGCTTCTACACCAAGACCGGGGTCGGCACGCAGGTGGCCGAGGGCAAGGAGGTCAAGCAGTTCGCCGGTGAGGAGTACATCCTCGAGCGCGGCATCTTCGCCGACCTCGCGATCGTCAAGGCGTGGAAGGCCGACGCCACCGGCAACCTCGTGTTCCGCAAGACCGCGCGTAACTTCAACCTGCCTGCGGCGACCTGCGGCAAGGTCTGCGTGGTCGAGGTCGAGGAAGTGGTCCCGGTCGGCAGCCTCGACCCCGACTGCATTCATTTGCCCGGGGTTTACGTCCAGCGGATGATCGTCGGCGCGCCGTACGACAAGAAAATCGAGTTCACGACGACGCGCGAAAGGGTGACCGTGTGATCGGGCGCGGCGAATGACCGGCGCGGTCGCGCACGGTTTCTTCGCGCCAGTGCGCTGGCTGCTAAACGCGTGGCCGTCAGAGTGGAATGTGCAGCAGGAAATGCAACGCTCGGCTTCGCTGACCTTCGAATGCCAGAGCGATCGCATCCTGGTCAGGCCCGTGCGCCGGCGCCATCAAGGGTCGCGCGGTGCGTGGGCAATCGCCCGGGCGCTACGGCATCTGGAACCGACCTCTTCCCCGAGGCCGTACACCGAGGGCGAGCGAACGAGGTTTCGACGATTGACCGGTCACGCGATGGTCGGAGACGGACACCCCATCTACAAGCTTCCTGTCGAGTATGGCAGATCGTCCCGGTGGTACGACGAGCAACTGTGGGAAGCGGTGGCAGAGAAGGTCTCCGCGCTGACCGCACCGATCAGCCTGGCCGAGTTCCAGGCTATCGAAATCACTTCGTACGTCGAAAGCCGGCCCCTTGGCTTCGACTCATTCGACTACTACAAATCATACAGGTGAGCTCGTGTCCCTGACCCGCGATCAGATGGCCGGCCGCCCCAGCACGCAGCGTGCAAACGAGGCAGGATGACCGCTTCTGCGACCGGTGGCTGCCTTTGCGGTGCCGTCCGCTACTCCGTCGACGGAGCAGTGGGGCCCGCCGGCTACTGTCATTGCACCGACTGCCGACGGGTGACCGGCAGCGCCTTTAACATCAGCGCGCCGGTGCGGCTTGCCGATTTGGCGGTGACCGGCGACCTCCGCAGTCATGCCCACCCTGCCGAAAGCGGCACGATCCTCACGCGCCATTTCTGCGCCACCTGCGGCTCGCCGATCTACGCTGCCTCGCCCGCCCATCCCGACATCGTCTACGTCAGGGCGGGGACGCTCGACGATCCCGACCTCGTCCGGCCCGCGCTCGAAGCCTGGTGCGGTTCGCGGGTTGCCTGGTCGGTGATCCCGCAGGGCCTCCAGCAAACCGAGAAGGGGCGCTTCGCGTGATCGCGCTCGCGAGCCTGCTCGTGGCTCAAGTGCTCGTCACGAGCGGCGATGGGCTGTCGGTCGAGCAGAAGGTCGAGATTCTCGCGCGCGCGACCGCCTCGCGCAGCACGGGGTACCTCGAGATATTCGACCAGGAGCCGGCTGTCGGACTCGAAATCAAGCGGGTCGGGCTCGATGCCGGGTGTCCGCTGGTTTGGAGCGTCGCGCGGAGCACCTCGGCGCGCTATCTCGACGACCTGATGCCCCGCGCGCAACGCGCGGTGCGCGAAGTCATCCCGCTCGCGGTTGTCGAAAGCATGACCCGCGTCTCCTATCTGGCCGGACTGGCGATGGGCTACACGTCGCGGGTGGACCGGAAATTCGACGAGGTCGCCGTGGACCTTCTGAGCCGCGCGCATAGCGAGGCAGCCGCGGACGCCCTGGCCGGACTGGCCCGCCTGCCCGACCTCGAGCCGGTCACGGCAACGGAGCCGGCGCTGGCCCCGGTGTTCCAGAACTCGTTCGGCGCGAGCCCGGACGAGGTGTGGAACAGCGTCCCGCTGCTGGCGATCGCCTGCCTGCAGCGGACCGCGCCGCGCGATGGCTCGTTGCACATCGAGTCCGGCGGTGAGACTTTCCCCGAGAACGGAGACGCCCAATGAGCACGCAAACCGCCACCAGGGGCTGGACCCGCGACCAGATGGCGGCCCGCGCCGCGCAGGAACTGCAGGACGGCTACTACGTCAATCTCGGCATCGGCATCCCGACGCTGGTGGCGAACCACATCCCGGCGGGGATGGAAGTCACGCTGCAGTCGGAGAACGGCATGCTCGGGATCGGGCCGTTCCCGTACCCCGACGAGGTCGACGCCGACCTGATCAACGCCGGCAAGCAGACCATCAGCGAGCTGCCGCAGTCGGCCTACTTCGACAGCGCGGCGAGCTTCGCGATGATCCGCGGCGGGCACATCGACCTGACCGTGCTCGGCGCGATGGAAGTCTCCGAGGGCGGCGACATCGCCAACTGGATGATCCCCGGCAAGCTGGTGAAGGGCATGGGCGGGGCGATGGACCTCGTTGCCGGGGTCAAGAAGATCATCGTGGTGATGGAGCACGTCTCGAAGAACGGCGATCCCAAGTTCATCCCCGCATGCACGCTGCCGCTGACCGGGCGCAACGTGATCGACATGGTGATCACCGACCTGTGCGTGTTCCAGCGGTCCGACCACGCGAGCCCGTTTCGGCTGGTCGAGCTCGCGCCTGGCGTGAGCGCGGACGAGGTCGCGGCGAAGACCACCGCGCGGTACGAACCATAGTACCCGGCCATAAGCGGGGCTTATCGATCGGCGCGTTCAATTGATTGGCATGACCGCTGGCGGGGTCCTAGCGCGGCAGCAAAGGGGGAACGCATGAGCTACGCGCTGATCACCGCCAACCGGAACTACTCGAGCTGGTCGCTGCGGCCGTGGCTGCTGATGAAGGCGCTCGAAATTCCGTTCGAGGATCGCCTCGAACAGTTCACCAAGCCCGACAACTACGACGATTTCCGCGCGTTCTCGCCGACCGGCCAGGTGCCGCTGCTGATCGACGGGGAACGGCGCGTGTGGGATTCGCTCGGGATTACGCTCTATCTCGCCGACCGGCACGAAGGCGTGTGGCCCAAGGAAGCCGAGGCGCGTGTGTTCGCGCAGACGGTCGTGGCCGAGATGCACGGCGGGTTCGGCGCGCTGCGCAACGACTGCACGATGAACGTCGGAGTGCGCGTCGCGCCCAAGCCCAAGTCACAGGCGCTCGAGCGCAACGTCGCGCGGGTGCGCGAGATCTTCGAGCACGGCCTCGAGTGGTTCGGCGGGCCGTGGCTAGCAGGTGCGGCGTTCACCGCGGCCGATGCGTTCTACGCGCCGGTGGCGTTCCGCATCCGCACCTACGGCCTCGACGTCGGCCGTGGCGCCGAATGGGTCGAGCGGGTGATCGCGCATCCGGCGATGCAGGACTGGGAAGCGCAGGCGCTCGCCGAGACCTGGCGCGAGGTGAGCCACGAGGCCGAGCTCGCCGCCGCTGGAACGATTACCGCGGATTACCGGCAGGCCTAGTTCCTCCCCGTGCGGGGGAGGAACTGCTGGCCAAGCCCTTCTTCTCCCGCCATTCTCGCTCTCCCAGGGAGTGGAGAGGGTATCCCGCATGGCGGCATCAATGCGTCGCGATTCGCCGTGGCTGGCGCTGGTCCTGCTGACCGCGATCAGCACCGTCGGCTTCATCGACCGCATCGTGATGAACGTGCTCGCGGTGCCGATCCAGGCCGAGTTCGAACTGAGCGACACCCAGGTCGGGCTGCTGACCGGGCTCGCGTTCGCGGTGCTCAACGTCGCGCTCGGCATCGTCGTCGCGCGTTATGCCGAGCGCGGCCATCGGCTGTCGCTGATCGCGGTCGGCACCTTGCTGTGGTCGCTGGCGACGGCCGCTTGCGGCATGGTCACGAGCTGGCTCCAGCTGCTGCTCGCGCGGATCGGCGTCGGCGTCGGCGAGGCGGTAGGGCTGCCGGCGACGCAGTCGGTGATCTCGGACTACTTCCCGCCCGAGCGCCGCGCGACCGCGCTCGGCGTGTTCCTGCTGGCGCCGCCGATCGGCGCGTTCCTCGGCTCGGCCGGCGGCTCGTGGATCGGCCAGGAGTACGGCTGGCGCGAGGCGTTCTTCATCGCGACGGTCCCCGGCCTCGTTCTCGCCGTGCTCGCCTGGCTGCTGATCGCCGAGCCGCCGCGCGGCCGCCACGACGGCGGGGCGGACGACAAGGTCCCCTCGCTCGGCGCGGTGTTCCGGCGCCTCGTCGGCCTGCCGAGCGCGCGTCATCTGCTGGCCGGCTCGACGCTCGCTTCGATGGTCGGCTTCGGCCTCAACAGCTTCATGGCCTTCCTCCTGATCCGCAAGTTCGGCTTCTCGCTGTTCCAGGCCGGGCTGTTCGCCGGCCTGCTCGCCAGCCTGCCGGGCGCGATCTCCGTCGTTGCCGGCGGGCGCCTGGCCGACCGGTTCGGCGCGGCCCGCCCTGCCGCCTACGCGCTGATCCCGGGCCTGTGCCTGCTGGTGGCCGCGCCGGTCTACATGTTCGCGATCACCCGCGACGAGGTGATTCCGCTGCTGGTGCTGGTCTTCGTCGCCGCGCTGTTCCAGTACACCTATCTCGGCGTGACCTTCGGGGTGTTCCAGAACCTGCTGCACCAGCGGATGCGCGCGACAGGCTCGGCCCTGCTCAACACGGTCTACGGGCTGATCGGCCAGGGCCTCGGCCCGCTGCTGGTCGGCTGGCTGAGCGACCGGTTCGCGCGCGAGCACGGCGCGGGCGACGGGCTCGCCTACGCGATGGCGATCATGGCCGCGATCTACCTGTGGGCGGCGATGCACTACCTGCTCGCGGGCCAGCACCTCGGAGCCGATCTGGCGAAGACGCGCGAGGTCTGAGTCGGCGAGGCCGCGCCCTCAGGCGGGCCATTCCATCCGGTGACTGGCCTCGGGCTCGCTCGTCTCGGCAAAGCCGAGCGCGGCGTAGAACGCCGCCGCGTCGGGCGTGAACGTGCGTAGCCGCAGCACGCGAAACGTCTGCGGCGCGCGCGCGATGATCTCCCGCAACAGCGCGGTGCCCACGCCGGAACGACGGGCGCCGGGCAGCACGAAGACGTGCCGCACGCGGCCGGTCAGGTCATCGTCGGCGTATGGATCGCGGTTGAGCCCGCCGACCCCGACCAGTCGCCCGTCGAGCCAGGTGCCGAGGAAGACCTCGCCCGGCCGCTCGAACCGGTTGGCGCCGCTCGACCAGTCGTCGACCAGGCGGCGCATCATGCCGTGCCGCTCGCGCGCGGCAGCCTCCGCCAGCGGCCCGATCGCCGGATCGAGCCCGCTGACGGAGTGGAGTGCGATCAGGCCAGCGCGGCCTTGAGGTCGTCGACCAGGTCGGTCTTCTCCCACGGGAAGAACTCGCCCTCGGGCGTGCGGCCGAAGTGGCCGTAGGCCGCGGTCTTGCGGTAGATCGGCTTGTTGAGCCCGAGGTGCGTGCGGATGCCGCGCGGGGTCAGGCCGCCGAGCTTGTCGATGCCCTGGATCGCCTGCTCGATCCGGTCGTCGCCGACGGTGCCGGTGCCGTGGGTGTCGACGTAGAGCGACAGCGGCTTCGACACGCCGATCGCGTAGGCCAGCTGGATCGTGCAGCGCTGGGCGAGGCCGGCGGCGACGATATTCTTGGCGAGGTAGCGGCTGATGTAGGCGGCCGAGCGGTCGACCTTGGTCGGGTCCTTGCCGCTGAACGCGCCGCCGCCGTGCGGGGCCGCGCCGCCGTAAGTGTCAACGATGATCTTGCGCCCGGTCAGGCCGCTGTCGCCGTCGGGACCGCCGATCTCGAAGCTGCCGGTCGGGTTGATGTGGTAGACGGTCTCGTCGCTGAGCAGCTCGGCGGGGATGACCTGCGACACCACCGACCTGACGTAGGCGTGGAGCTCGGCCTCCTTCTCGCCCTCGTCATAGCCCTTGCCGTGCTGGGTCGAGACGACGACTGCCGTGGCGGCGACCGCCTTGCTGCCTTCGTAGCGCAAGGTCACCTGGCTCTTGGCGTCGGGCTCGAGGAACGGGGCCGCGCCCGAATGGCGGTCGGCGGCCATCTGCTCGAGGATCTTGTGGCTGTAGTAGAGCGTGGCGGGCATCAGATCGGGCGTGTCGTTGGCGGCGTAGCCGAACATGATACCTTGGTCGCCCGCGCCCTCGTCCTTGTTGCCGCTGGCGTCGACGCCCTGCGCGATGTGCGCCGACTGGCCGTGCAGGTGGTTCTCGAAGGTCAGCGTCTGCCAGTGGAAGCCGTCCTGCTCGTAGCCGATGTCCTTCACCGTGTTGCGCACGGTCGTCTCGATCTCCTCGAGCGCGCCCGGGGCCCACTCGCCGTTCTCGTACACGCCGCGGCAGCGGATCTCGCCCGCCAGCACCACGAGCTGGGTGGTGGTCAGCGTCTCGCACGCGACGCGCGCCTCGGGGTCCTTCGACAGGAACAGGTCGACGATCGCGTCCGAAATCTGGTCGGACACCTTGTCCGGATGGCCCTCGGAAACACTTTCGGACGTGAACAGATAGGTCTGACGCATGCAGTTGGGTCCTTGGGCCTATGGTGAATTTCGCGAACGGGTCCTAACCACGCCTCCGGCGCAAGGCAACGGCGGCGAAGGCAAGGAATGCTATCGCCCAGAAAAAGGACAGAAGGCAGCCGAGCCGGGCGAACGGCGTCGGCGGCAGCGCGCGCGGGACCACGCCGTCGATCCGCCCGGCCTCGCGCATGGGCAGGTAGTGCCGGACCACGCCGCGCGGATCGATCACCGCGCTGATCCCGGTGGTCGTCGCGCGCAGCACCGGGAGCCCTTCCTCGATCGCCCGCATGCGTGCCTGCGCGAGGTGCTGCGGCGGCCCGAACGCGCCGAACCAGCCATCGTTGGACGGGTTGAAGATGTAGTCCGGCCGGCGGCTGCGATCGGCCACCTCGCCTGAGAACACGATCTCGTAGCAGATCTGGATGCCGGCCTTGCCGTGCGCACCGAGGTCGAGCGTGCGCGGGCCGGGCCCGGGCAGGAAGTCGATCGTCCCCGCGACCAGCCGCGAGAGGCCGAGCGGCTCGAGCAGCGGACGCATCGGCAAGTACTCGCCGTAGGGCACCAGGTGCGCCTTGGCGTAGCCGCCGAGGATCGTCCCGCGGGCGTCGAGCGCGGTGACCGCGTTATAGGCGCCGACCGCGCGCGGGCCGAGCTCGCCCTCGCCGATCTCGAGGTCGACCGCGCCGGTCAGGAGCACGCTGCCGGGGCCGATCATCCGGCCGATCCGGCGGCGCGCGAACCCCGGGTCGCCGAGCGCGGTCGTGCGCGCATAGTAGCGCTGCGGGTAGCCGGGGCGCAGGTAGTCGGCGAGGCCGGATTCGGGCCACAGCACCAGCCTCCGCTCGCCCGTCGCGCGCGGCAGGCCGAGCTGGACGAGGCGCACGAAGTTGGCTTCGTAGTAGCGCGGATCGGTCAGGCGCGCCTGCGACAGCATCGGCTGCACGAGCGTGAAGCGCAGCGTGCCCTCGCGCGCGGGGCCTGCAGGCCAATACATGCCTGCACCGAGCAGTGCGCCGACCAGCAGTGCGGGCACCAGCCGCCGCTCGCGCACGAGAACGGCGAGCGCCGCGGCGGCGAACACCGCCAGGCCCGACAGCGCGTAAGTGCCCGTCCACGGCGTCAGCGCGGCGAGCCCGGGCCGGTCGAACGGCCCGAGCAGGATCATCGCGAACGGGTTCCACGCGTAGCCGGTGAACACGTCGGCGCGCAGCACCTCGGACACGATCCAGCATCCCGCGAAGGCCAGCGCGAACGGCCAGCCGGGGCCCGCTCGTCCCGCCGGCCCGGCGATGGCGCGCGCGCCGAACGTGGCGAGCGCGGGGAAGAGCGCGAGGTAGAGCGACAGCAGCGGGACCGCGGCCCAGCCGAGCAGCGCCGGCATCTCGGCCTGATGGGTGAAGGCTTCGGCGATCCAGTTGTTCGACACGGTGAAGTGCGCGAGGCCGAACAGCCAGCCGAGCCACGCGGCGCGCTTCGCGTCGGGGGCCTCGGCGATCAACGCGGCGAACGCGGCCATCGCGGCCAGCGCCAGCGGCCACAGGCCGAGCGGCTGAAATCCGGTCGCCGAAAACACCCCGAGCGCCAGCGCCGAAAGACGCGGGCGCCCGGTTATATGCTGCCAGAGGCCCGGCAAAACGCCCTTGATGCGCGACATGGCCCCGTCAGTGGCGCGGCGTGCCGCGCCGCGCAAGGGTCAGTTGACTGCTTCGAGCGCCTCTTCGCCGTCCTCGTCGGGCCGCGCGCGGCGGCGCCCGCGCGGTGCGCGGCGCGGAGCCTCGTCCTCGCGCGCGATCGAAGGCGGCAGCAGGCCCGGGTCGAACCCGGCTTCGTTGTCGCTGCGGGCGGCCTCCCGTTCGCCCCCAACGGCGTCGCTGGCGTCGCTGGCGTCGTTCGCCGGTCGGCGCCCGCGCGAGCGCGTCCCGCGCCCGCGCGTGTCGCGCGTGAACGGATTGTCGGCCGGCTCGGCGACACTGGGCTCCTCGCCCTCGCTGCCGCGCTCGCCTTCATCCGAGGGCACCTCGTCGGCGTCCTCGCGGCGGGGCTGCTGCTGGTGCGGCCGACCACGGCCGATGTCGTCGAAATCGTCGAAGTCGTCATGGTCGTCGTACGCGTTCTCGCGCTCGTCGCGCCGCGGACGCTGATCGTCCTTCTGCGTGCGCATGTCGGCGATCACGCGGAAGTAGTGGTCGGCGAACTGCAGGTAGTATTCGGTCTGCACGCGGTCGCCGTTGAGCGAGGCGTCGTGCGCCAGCTTGCGGTACTTCTCGAGCATCTGCGGAGCGTTGCCGCGTGCGCGGCTGTCGATCCGGTTGCCCTGGTTCCCGCCGCCACCCTGGCCGCCACGATTGTTCCCGCGACCCCGCCGGCGGTTGTTGTTGCGATTCTGGTTCAAAGGAATTTCGCTTCCTTGCCTTAAATGACCGGAATTCCGGTCGCGTGACCCCCTCCACGGCACCGGTTCCCCGCGGGAAACGGGCGCTGCGTGGCTTCCTCATCTGCATGCTCGGCGGCTTCTGCCGTCGTTTCATTAGCAAATGATGGAGTTGCGGCGCGGGGCCGGCCTTCGCCTTGCCACCGCTGGCCTGACCCGAGAGGTAGTGATTCGCGGGCTCTTTGCCAAGCCCTATTTGTCGGCACCGTGCTGGGCGCTGCCCGAGCGGAGGCGCAGCACCAGCGCGCGGGGCCGATCGGCAAGGTCGCGCTGCAAGTCCGTGGCGAAGCCGGAAGCGGCCGCGATCGCGGCGACCGGCTCGGCCTGGGTGGCGCCGATCTCCAGCACCGCGACGCCGTTTTCGCTCAGCAAAGCCGGCACTTGCGGGATCAGCACACGATAGGCGTCGAGGCCCTCGGGCCCGGCGAACAGCGCACCGGCCGGCTCCCACGCGCGCACCGCCGCGGGGATCGGCGCATCGTCCTCGACGTACGGCGGGTTGGCCAGCACGAGATCGAAGCGGCCGAGGCCTTCGGTCCAGCCCGGTGCATCCCAGTCGCGCCGCTCGAGCCGCACCCGCCGGTCGAGCCCGAATTGCGTCGCGTTGGCCGAGGCGACCATCAGAGCGGCCGGGTCGCGGTCGATGCCCACGCCCAGCGCCGCGGGCCGCTCGGCCAGCAGCGTCAGCAGCAGCGTGCCCGAGCCGACCCCGCAGTCGAGCACGCGGCCCGGCGCGGGTGCCGCCTCGAGCGCGGCCATGACGATCGTCTCGCTGTCCATGCGCGGGATCAGCACCTCGCGCGAGACGAGGAACTCGCGGCCGTAGAACTCCTTGCGCCCGCGGATGTAGGCGACCGGCTCGTGCCGCGCACGCCGCTCGACCAGCGCGGCGAAGGCGTTCGGCGCCGCGTCCTGCATGCGCTGCAGCAGCAGCTCGGAGCGCGAGACCCCGAGCGCGTGCGCCATCAGCACCTCGGCGTCGAGACGGGCGGTGTCGCTCGTCTCGGCCAGCCGCGCCGCGGCCTCGCGCAGGGCGTCGGCGACCTTGGTC
>DATDLP010000473.1:0-8174 GCA_036519255.1 Croceibacterium sp. | reverse complement strand
GACCCGTCCCGCAGGCGGGAGGGGATACTTGCGCTGCGATGCAGGATGCCGCGAGACTCCCCTCCCGCTTGCGGGAGGGGTCAGGGGTGGGCCCGTGCGACTCCGCTTGCCAACCGCCCTCGCAACCGCCACCTGCCGCAGATGCCCTCCGCCCTTCCCCCCAGGCTGCCGCAAGTCGTGATCATCGGCCGGCCCAACGTCGGCAAGTCGACGCTGTTCAACCGGCTGGTCGGCAAGAAGCTCGCGCTGGTCGACGACCAGCCTGGTGTGACGCGCGACCGGCGCTTCGGCGACGCGGGGCTGCGCGGGCTCGAGTTCCAGGCGGTCGACACCGCCGGGTGGGAGGACGAGGAGCCCGACAGCCTGCCCGGCCGCATGCGCGCGCAGACCGAGGTCTCGCTGCGGGGCGCCGACGCGGCGCTGTTCGTGATCGACGCGCGCGCCGGGCTCACGCCGCTCGACGAGGAGATCGCTCGCTGGCTGCGCGAGCAGGAGGTGCCCGTGGTGCTCGCCGCCAACAAGGCCGAGGGCAACGCGGGCGAGAGCGGCATCCTCGAAAGCTATTCGCTCGGTCTCGGCGAGCCGGTGCCGGTCTCGGCCGAGCACGGCGAAGGCATCGCCGACCTGTACCAGGCGCTCGCGCCGTTCATCACCGAGGCCCAGATCGAGCTGGACGCACAAGCCGAGGTTCTTCGACAGGCTCAGGATGGTCGGACCGGCGCCGACGAGGACGATGAGGACAATCCCGACCGCCCGCTGTCGCTGGCGATCGTCGGCCGGCCCAACGCAGGCAAGTCGACGCTGATCAACCGGCTGCTCGGCGAGGACCGGCTGCTGACCGGGCCCGAGGCCGGGATCACGCGCGATTCGATCGCGGTCGACTGGATCTGGCACGCGCCCGACGGCCGCCAGCGGCCGGTCAAGCTGGTCGACACCGCGGGAATGCGCAAGAAGGCCAAGGTCGACGACAAGCTCGAGAAGCTCGCGGTGGCCGACGCGCGCCGCGCGGTCGACTATGCCGAGGTCGCGGTGCTGCTGCTCGACGCGACGCGCGGGCTCGAGGTGCAGGACCTCAAGATCGCCAACCTCGTGCTCGAGGAAGGCCGCGCGCTGATGATCGCGATCAACAAGTGGGACGTGGCCGAGGACGCCAGCGCGCTGTTCAACGGGGTGCGCGCGGCGCTCGACGAGGGCCTGGCGCAACTCAAGGGGGTGCCGCTGCTGGCGGTCTCGGCGCGCACCGGCAAAGGGCTCGACCAGCTGCTCGGCGCGGCGTTCGAGCTGCGCGAGCAGTGGAGCCGGCGCGTGCCGACCGCGGCGCTCAACCGCTGGTTCGACAAGGCGCTCGAGGCCAACCCGCCGCCCGCTCCCGGCGGTCGACGGATCAAGCTGCGCTACGTGACCCAGATCAAGACCCGGCCGCCGAGCTTCGTGGTGTTCGGCACGAGGCTCGACGACCTGCCGGCGAGCTACGAGCGGTACCTGGTCAACGGGCTGCGCAAGGAGCTCGGGTTCGGGGCGGTGCCGGTGCGGCTGACCATGCGGAGCCCGAAGAACCCGTTCGCGAAGGAGTGACCCGCGCCTCCGGTTGCGCCGTCCACAATATTCCTTATCTTTGCGACAAGCGACCGAGGGACGTCACGATGGCGAACACCATGACCCTGAACGTGCGCGTGAGCGGAGCCTTGGGCGAGTTCGTCGCGAGCAATGTCGGCGACGGGGGAGCCTATGAAAACGTCAGCGAGTATGTGCGCGACCTCATCCGCCGCGACAAG
The DNA here is from genome assembly GCA_036519255.1 of Croceibacterium sp. Lineage (GTDB taxonomy): Bacteria > Pseudomonadota > Alphaproteobacteria > Sphingomonadales > Sphingomonadaceae > Croceibacterium_A. Next base: position 6,399 of record DATDLP010000473.1, on the reverse strand, counting down.
GAGCGGGCCGAGGCAGAGCGGTTCGAGCGCCTTAAGGCCGAGCTCGCCGCGGCCTTTGCCGCGCCCGAAGCGGCCTATCGGGTTCTCGACGCCGAGACGGTCATCGCCCGCAACGCGAAATCGTGACGCGTGGCCGGCTTTCGCGTCCAGGACAGGGCCGGTCGCCGCCTCGACGAGATCTACGTCTACACGCGCGATAACTGGGGCGAGGAGCAGGCCGCCGGTTACATCCGCAGCCTGTTCGCGCGATTCGACGAGATCGCCTCGAGGACGCTTCCCTGGCGCGCCGTTCCCGCCGAATTCGGGGTGGACGGGTTCTATCGCCGCCACGAGCATCACTACATCCACTGGCGTTTGCTGTCCGATGGCGCGGTCGGAATCGTGACGATACTGCACGAGCGAATGCACCAGCTCGAACGCTTCCGCGAGGACGTGCCGCGATAGCGGGCGAGGTGACGCCCGAGCGGCGGCGGCATTCGGGGGCAAGCACATCAATCTCTCTTGCCGGCTTGCCTGGGGTTGCGAGCACGCTAGACGCGCTCGCATGCAGGTCCGGGTACGAGCGCTGTGGAGCGTCGCAGGCTTGCGCTGGCTGGGCATCGCGCTGATCGCGGCTGCGGCACTCGGCTTGATGCTGCACGCTTTCAACGGCCCATCCGCTCCGGTACCGGCGCGGGGCCGCGCGCCTGCAGACGCGCCGCCGATCGAACAGCTACCGGCGCGGCCCGAAACGCTGGCCGATCAGCAGCTCGCCCCTCTCAACGAGGCAGAGGCCCGCGAACGCAATGCCGCCGTGCCGTTTGCCGATCTCCACCTGACCGTTGCCCGGCCGTTTGCCTTCACCGGCAGCGCGCTCGACCGCGCGCGAGCGACCGATTGCCTCGCGCTCGCCGCCATGGCCGAGGCCGGCGGCAGCGATGCTGGTCAGCGCGCGGTGATCCAGGTCGTGTTGAACCGCGTGCGGCATCCGGCGTTCGCGAGGACGATTTGCGGCGCGGTGTTCACCGGCTCCGAACGGAAGACCGGTTGCCAGTTCACCTTCACTTGCGACGGCGCCCTTGGGCGAGCCTACAGCGACGCCGCGTGGGCCGCCGCCCGGCAGCGAGCCGGGGAGGCGCTCGGTGGGCGCGTGTTTGCGCCGGTGGGGCTGGCGACACACTATCACACCGACTGGGTCTACCCGACCTGGAGCGCCGAGCTCGACAAGATCGCCCGGGTGGAGACGCATCTGTTCTTCCGCTGGCCAGGCTACTGGGGCTCGCGGCAGGCGATGACCGCGCGCTATGCGGGCGCCGAGCCGGCGATCGCGGCGATCGCGAGCCTCGCGTCGCATGCTGGCGAGGCTGCGGGCAGCGACGGGCAGGGTGAGGAAGACGGCGCGGGCGGCAACGCCGCGGGCGAAGTCGTGGTCAGGCATCCGGGCGGGCGGGCGTTCTTCGTGCGGCTCTACGCGGGTGCGAGTGCCGAGAGCGCGTTGGCGTTCGGGCGCGAGCTGTGCCCGGGCGACCAGGTGAATTGCCGCGTGATGGGGTGGATCGAGCGGCCGGCGATCCCGGCCGCTTATCCGGTGCCGCAGGCTTCGCGGGCGCAGCTGACCTTCAGCTATGTGCGCGAGGCGGGCGGCGAGATCGTGTTGTACGACTGCAAGCACTTTCCCGGGACGCCACGGGACAACTGCATTCCGCCTGTGCGGGGTGTCTGAGCGCATCGCGCATCCGGCGCGGCGCTGAATACTTGCGTTTGCAAGCAAGCCGGAAGAGCAGCATCATGAAGCCCGCCATAAAGGAGAGGCCGATGGTTGCGCTGAGCGATGCGGAGCGCGCGATGCTCGAGGGCGGGAGCGGCGCGGCGGTGGCCAAGGCGATGGACCTGCTGGTGCGCTATGCCGAGGCGCTCGGCGCCGAACGGTTCGTCGAGACCAACAACGTGGCCGGCGTGCCCGGCTCGTCGACCCCGTGGCTCAAGGAATACTACAAGGCCGACGGCGGCGACTACCGCGCGGTGTTCTCGCGCTTCGACCTCGACTCGGACGAAGTGGTCGACGTGCCGCGGATGAACGCGTTCTCGTGCCATCTGCAGGGCGGGATGGATCCCGAGCTGTGGCGCGAGCAGGGCATGACCGAGGCACAGCACGACAACTTCACCTACGACGAGGGGCAGGTCGCGGCGCACGGCATTCAGGTGATGAAGACCTGCACCCCCTACCTCGCGGGCAACGTGCCGGTTATGGGCGAGCACTGCGCGTGGATGGAAAGCTCCGCGGTGGTGTTCTGCAACTCGGTAATCGGCGGACGCACCAATTGCGAGGGGCGCGAATCGACCTCGGCGGCGATGCTGGCCAAGCGGATTCCCGACTGGGGCTTCCATCGCGACGAGTTCCGGCGCGGGCAGCATTCGGTGCGGGTCGAGGTGCCCGTCGACGACGTGTTCGAGTGGGGCATGCTCGGCTATTTCACCGGCGACGCAGTGCAGGACACGATACCGGTGCTCGACGGCGCGATCGGCTCTTCGAGCCTGATCCGGCACAAGCACTTCGGCGCCGCGGCGGCCTCGTCTGGCGGGGTCGAGATGTACCACATGGTCGGCATCACCCCCGAGGCGCCGAGCGCCGAGGCGGCGTTCGGCGGCGCGCCGCAGGGCGAGACGTTCGTCTACGACGCGGCGGCGCGGCGGCGGACTTACGAGCAGCTCAACAGCGTGGGGTCGAACACCGACGTCGATTTCGTGATGCTCGGCTGCCCGCACTATTCGATCGAGCAGCTCGCCGAGGCCGCGCGGCTGATCGAGGGGCGCAAGGTCTCGGTCAATTCGGCGCTGTGGATCTTCACCTCGCGCGCGGTCAAGGCGACCGCAGACGCGAGCGGCTATACGCGGATCCTGACGCAGGCCGGGGCGCACCTGATGACCGACACCTGCTCGTCGATCAGCCAGGCGGTGCCGCCGGGCACGCGCGTGGCGGCGCTCGATAGCGCCAAGCAGGTCCACTACCTGCCGGCGATCATGGGGATCGAAGGCTGGTACGGCACCACCGCCGAGTGCATCGACGCCGCGTGCAGCGGGACCTGGAACGGGAGGCTGGCAGCATGAGCGAGGTCGAGGTCCAGACGCGGCCGATCGTCATCAGCGGACGCAAGGTGGTCGGCGGGGTGGCCGAGGGCGAGGCGCTGGTGACGCGCGAGACCATCTCCGGCTGGGGCGGCGTGCAGGCGATGACCGGGACGGTGATCGAAAGCCGGCACGAGCTCAAGGGCGTCAGCTTCGCCGGCAAGGTGCTGGTGTTCCCGGGCGCCAAGGGCTCGTCGGGTTGGTCGGGCGTGTTCCATACCGCGCGGCTGGCGGGGAGCGCGCCGCTGGCGATGGTGTTCACCACGATGACCACCAAGGTCGCGCTCGGCTGCGTGGTGATGCGGGTGCCTTCGGTGACCGATTTCGACCGCGATCCGCTCGCGCTGATCGAGACCGGCGACTGGGTGCGGGTCGATGGGGACGCGGGGACTGTTACCGTGTGGAAGGGCGGCCGGCCGACGGCGTCCAGCGGTCCCGGGTAACCAAACCTTAACCCCGTTCCTTCAGGACTCGCTATCTATCGGACCGGGCAAAAAGGGGGGCTTTCGGCGACTCGTGCCCACCGCGTATGATGCCCGGACCACGGTGGGGATCGGACGGTACCATGCTAGCTATGCCCGAGGCGGAGCCCTTCGAACGAAGGCTCAGCGAAATCGACCGGTTTTGCATCCAGACCCAGGAGACGGGGAAGGCGGAGGCGGCGCGACGGGTTCGCTTCGTCGCGACCGTGCTGGGCCTCGTCTGCCTGGCCTTGCTGCTCGGGCTCGGGCTGGCGGTGTCGCGCGCGAGCGCGGCCGAGCAGCAGCGCGATGCGCTGGCGCAGGAGCTGCGTCTCGAGCGCGCGGCGCGGATCAAGGCCACTTTGGCCGCGGGCGACGTCGAGATGAGCGCGGCAAGCCAGGCGCTCGACACGCGGGTGCGCAACGACATCGTCTCCGAGCGGATGGTCGAGCAGCAGCGGCGCTCGGTCGAGCTCGAGCAACTGGCGGAGAAGATCGCGCAGCAGAAGATGATCGAGGCCGATTGCGTGACTCCGCGATCGATCCGCACCGCCGGCCTGTGAAGCGCGCGCTCCCCCTGCTCACCGTGGCCCTCGCCGGCTGCGCGCACCAGCGCGAGGTGGAAATCCGCGAGGTGCCGGTGCCGACGCCGGTGACTTGCGTCGACCCGCGGCGGATTCCTGAGGAGCCGCCGCTGGTGGCGCAACGGTTCAACGGCAATGCCCGGCACGACCTGGTGATCCTGGCCGAGAACGCGCAGGATCTGCGCACCTGGGGCCAGGAGATGCGTTCGCTGCTCGAGATGTGCGTGGGCAAGGCGCCGCCGGAGTAGGCCGGCGGCGCGCCGCCACTCAGGCCGGCACGTATTCCCTAACCGACTCGCGCTCGATGATCTGGAACGGCACCTGCTCGTGCCGGTTGGCCGACGCAGGGCGGCGGATGCGGTCGATCAGCAGCCGGCAGGCCGCCTCGCCCATCTCCTCGAGCGGCTGGCGCACCGAGGTCAGGCGCGGCCGCACCGTGCGGGCGATCGCGTTGTCGTCGAAGCCGGCGAGCGAGATGTCGCCCGGGATCGAGATGCCGCACGCCTGCGCGGCGTCGATGATGCCGACGGCCATCTCGTCGTTGCTGGCGAAGATCGCGGTCGGCCGGGCGGCGAACAGCGTGCCGGCCTGGTCGCGGCCGGACTGGCGCGAGAAGTCGCCCTGGACGATCAGGCTCTGGTCGATGCGCAAGCCCTTGCCGCCGAGCGCGTTGGCGTAGCCGTTGTAGCGGCGCATGCTGACGAGGTGGACCTTGGGTCCGCGCACGAAGCCGATGCGCCGGTGGCCCTTGCGCAGCAGCAGGTCGGTGATCGCGCGCGCAGCGTCGTACTCGTCCATGATCACGGTGCAGCCGCGGTCGGGCTCGAGCATCGGCGCGATTCGCACGCACGGCACCCCGCGCTGCTCGACCTGATTCAGCACATGGCGATCGTCGGACAGCGGCGCGGTGAGGATGATCCCCGCGGGCATGTCGGCATCGAGCACTTCGGCGATCGACTTGCGCGAGGTGAACAGGTTCTCGCTGTGGACCGGAAAGCCGAGCGAGCGCGCCGCGCGCGACACCGCATCCTGGATGCGGGACTGGTATTCACCGACGTTGTTGTCGAACAGCAGCAGAATCCGGGTACGAGCGCTCATGCAACCAATCCGTTATGTTGTGTGGTGGATTGACGTATCAACGGAAACTAAAAAAATCCTCAAGGCCGGCGCTCCCATCGCAGAATGCCGAGAGGGGGCTTGCCGCCAGCCGGACGACGGGCGCATATCGTGCACCGGACGGGAGGCTGCCGAGGACGAGAGCAGCCGATGAGCAACGACACCGCCGCGCTCCACGCCGTTGCCGGCGAGGGATCGAGCTTCCGGTTCTACGACAACCGCCAGAAATACCTGATGTTCGTCAACACCTGCTCGGAGAAGTGGGTGATCGCGCAGCGCGTGGCGAAGGAGCTCGAGACGCTCGCGCCCCGGCCGCCGGCTCTGCGGTTCTTCGACGCCGGGGTCGGCGACGGCACCGTGCTCGCGCGCGTGCTGCGCAGCCTGCACCGGCGGTTCGAGCGGGTGCCATTCTACGTCGCGGCCAAGGAGATCAGCCTCGAGGACATCCGCCTGACGCTCGACAAGATGCCCGACCGGTTCCTCGAGCATCCCGAGCTGGTGCTGGCGCTGACCAACCTGCCTTATGCCGATGCGCCGTGGCTACGGCCGCACGAACCCGGCGCGAGCGCGGCCTGGCTCGAGGTTCCGCTCAAGGGCTCGACCACTGCCGAGTTCGAGCGCCAGATCCTCGAACTGCAGCCGTTGCTAGACGCGCGGTGGCGCACGCGGATGAGCCCGGCGACCGGGCGGCTGTTGCCCGAGACTCCGGCGGTGGTGGTGCTCTATCGCGAGGACTGCCGCTTCCTGCTCGATCCGGTGATCCCGCGCGCCGGCGCCGCGCCGGCCGAGTTCGACCTCGTGCTGGCGAGCCAGCCGTTCCGGCTGCGCGCAGACGTGCATTTCAAGGCGCGGCGGGTGCTCGCGCCGCTGGCGCGCGCGTTGCGGCCCGGCGGGCGGCTGCTCGGAATCCATTCGGCGGGCAACGACCCGGGGCTCGAGATCGTGCAGCGGGTGTGGCCGGGCGAGGACCCGTTCACCACCTCGCGCCGCATGCTGCTCGACGCCACGCGCGACGCGCTCGGCGATGAGGCCGAGGCGTTCAGCTTCGAACCGCTGCCCAACAGCCGCGCGCTGTTCCGCTACGAGATGCACACGTTGCCCGACGAGATCGGCAGCGAGGCGACGATCGGCAC
>DATDLP010000472.1:0-4126 GCA_036519255.1 Croceibacterium sp. | reverse complement strand
CTCCAGACGTTGCGGTCGAATGCGTGATCGCCGTCACACGCGCACCCGCGCATGCATCGGTAGCGCTGGCTGCGGCCGGCAAGAGTTCGGGCGGCCCGATCATCGGCCCGTCCCGTGCATCGGTCACAGCTGGGGAGAAATCGCGTGGCCACAATCACAATAAACGGGGTTTCGTTGGATCCGGACGCGCCCCAAGCCGCCTTCGCGCTCGCGAGTGCTGCGCAAGAGGCGAGCGCGACCAACTATATTCTGGTGCAAACCGACCGTCCTCTGAGCGAGGACGAGCGCAAGGCGCTCGAGGGCGCCGGTGCGACCGTTCTCGAATACGTGCCGGAGAGCGCCTACGTCTGTCGATACGATCCCGTGAATCTCGCACCGGTTCGCGCCTTGCCGTTCGTCACTTGGGCCGGCGCCTACCTGAAGCAGTTCAAGATCGCTCCGGAACTGCAGCAGATCGATCAGCCGCCGGCCTTCGCCAGCGTCGAAACCGCCGACGTCGAGACCTCGATGGCGCAGCAGCCGCGGCCCGTTACGGTAATTCTGCACGGCGACATCGATCCCGAAACCGCGCGCGGCGAGCTCGCTGCGGCGGTGCGCCTCAATCCGGAAGACCTGCAGATCGCCGGCCGCAAGCTCACGGTCAACGTGAAGCCGCAGGACCTGGCACGCCTGGCGGCGGTCGATGCGGTCCATCACGTGGAGCAACGGATCGCCAACAAATTGCACAACACGGTGGCCCTTGGAATAATCGGCGCCGACCGCACGCATCAGGCCACGCCCTTTCGCGGCAACGGACAGATCGTCGCGGTCTGCGATACCGGGTTCGACAAGGGCTCCACCAGCAACGTCCATCCCGCGTTTGCCGGCCGCGTCATGGGGGTCATCCCTCTCGGGCGGCCCAGCGGCAACGATCCTGACGGGCACGGTACGCATGTGGCGGGGTCGGTACTCGGCGCGGGAAATTCGGCAGCCATGGGCGGGCCGATCACCGGGCCGGCTCCGCAGGCCCGGCTGCTCATGCAATCGGTGCTGGATGCGTCCGGCGGGCTCGGAGGCTTGCCGAACGATCTGAACGCTCTTTTCGGGCAGGCCTATGGCCAAGGCGCGCGCATCCATACCAATTCATGGGGCGCTCCGGTCTTCGGTACCTACACGAGCTACAGCGCGGATGTGGACGAGTTCGTGTGGAACCGCCGCGACATGGTCATTCTCTTTTCAGCCGGAAACGAAGGTACCGACGGCAACGCCAACGGGGTGATCGATAACGGCTCGATCGGCTCGCCCGGCACGGCGAAGAACTGCATCACGGTGGGGGCCAGCGAGAGTCTCCGGCCGACGATCTCGAAGCGATGGGGACAGCCTTGGCCGCAGGACTTTCCGGTCAATCCGATCCGCAACGATCTCTGGGCGAACAACGATCAGGGTCTGGCGGCCTTCAGCAGCCGGGGCCCTACCAGGAACCAGCGGATCAAGCCCGATGTCGTCGCGCCGGGCACTGCCATCCTGTCGGCGCATTCGCGCGATGCGAACGTCGGCTCGTTCTGGGGACCCTCCACCGATCCCGCCTACTGCTTCATGGGCGGTACCAGCATGGCGACGCCGATCGTGGCCGGATGCGCCGCGCTGGTTCGCGAGTTCCTCGACGGGACACCGAGCGCAGCCCTGGTCAAGGCCATGCTGATCAACGGGGCGATCGACCTGCGCGGGCAGTATACGCCGAGCGAAACCGGTCCGACGCCCAATTTCGAAGAAGGCTTCGGGCGGGTCAACATGCCGCTGACCGTCGGGCCGTACCCGGCCGGCGTCACGGTGACCCGTTTCGACGAGGATCGCGAGCTGCGGGCCGGCGAGGAATGGGACACCCAGATCGCGCTGGCCGCGCAGGGCAACCTCAAGGTCACGCTGGTGTGGACCGATCCGCCCGGCGAGGCTCTGCAGAACGATCTCGATCTCATCGTCGTGGGCCCCGACGGCGTCGAACGGCACGGCAACATGCCCCCGGGATCCGCGGCCTTCGATCGATTGAACAACGTCGAGCAGGTGGCGTGGACCTCCGCTCCGGCAGGGACCTATCGGATCGTGGTGCGGGCGTTCCGCATTGCACTGCACGCGCAATCTTTTGCCGTGGTCATGCGTCGCGCGGTCTAGCGCGGCGGGTGGACGGTCCGAAAAGGCATACGCAGGCGCTGCGAGTAACCCCCTCCCGCAAGCGGGAGGGGGTACGGGATCACCGCGAAAGCAGGATCGACATCCGCCGGTTGCGCGGGTCCTGCGGGTCATTCTCGATCAGCAGCTCGCGGTCGGCCACGCCCTCGATGCGGCGGAAGCGGCGCTCGCTGATGCCGTCGCGCAGCAGCGCCTGGCGCGTGGCCTCGGCGCGGCCGGCGGAGAGCGACCAGTTGTTGGCCTTGCCCCCCTCCTTCCACGGCAGCGCGTCGGTGTGGCCGCGGATCGTGATCTGCCCGGTCTCGGGCGCAACCGTCCGGGCGATCGCGCCGAGCAGATTGCGCGCGTCCGAAGTCAGCACCGTGGTGCCAAGCGCGAACATCGAGAAGTCGGCGTCGTCGACGAGATCGATCCGCGTGCCCTCGGTCGTGTCGACCATCCGCACCTGGCGCATCAGCTGGCGCAGCCGCGCGTCGCTCGCGACCCGCTCCTCGAGCCGCTGGCGCATGCGCTTGATCTGCGAGCCGCCCTCGCGCGGTCCGCCGGTCGCGTCGCGCGGCACCGTGATGGTCTGCGTGCCGGTCTGCGCCGCGCGGTGCGGGTAGTTGTCGGGGTCGGTCAGCGAGGAGCCGCCAAGCAGGCCGTCGGAGCCCGCGCTCTGCTCCTTCATTTTGACCAGCGTCGGGGTGAAGTAGTCGGCCAGGCCCTTGCGCTGCTCCTCGGTGGTCGAGCCGAGCAGCCACAAGAGCAGGAAGAACGCCATCATTGCGGTCACGAAGTCGGCATAGGCGACCTTCCACGCGCCGCCGTGGTGCCCGTCGCCGGCCGCGACGATCACCTTCTTGACGATGATTGGCCGCGGCTCGTTGCTGCCGGCCGGCACGCTGGCCATGTCACCGGCCCCGCAGGCTGTCGAGCAGCTCGGTCAGCCGCGGCCGCACGTGGTCGCCGAGGCCCGAGCGCGCGCTTTCGACCACCAGCGGCTGCGGATGGCCGTGGAGGCTGGCGATGATCACCTGCTTGACGCAGTGGAATATCTGCTCGTCGTGCTCGAGCACCTGCTTGAGCCGCGAGGCTATCGGACCGACGATCCCGTAGGCGAGCAGCACCCCGAGGAAGGTGCCGACCAGCGCCGAGCCGATCATCCCGCCGAGCACCGACGGGGGCTCGTCGATCGAGCCCATCGTCTTCACGACGCCGAGCACCGCCGCGACGATGCCGAGCGCGGGGAGGGCGTCGGCGAGGCCCTGCAGCGCGTGCTGCGGCTCGCGCAAGTGGTGGAAATGCGTCTTCATCGCATTGTCCATCACCTCTTCCATCGCGTGCGTCTCGAGGCTGCCCGAGGACACCACGAGCAGCGTCAGCGGATCGCAGATCAGCTCGATCAGCGGCTTGTTGGCAAGCAGCCGCGGATACTCGGCGAAGATCGTCGAGTTATCGGGCTCCTGCACATGGCTCTCGAGCGCGACCGGGCCTTCGGCGCGCAGCAGGCGCATCAGCTTGGTGGTCAGCGCGATCGCGTCGATGTGGTCCTGCTTGTTGTGCCGCGGGCCCTTGAACACCTTCTTGAACGATCCGCCGATCGCCTTGAGTTCGTGCAACGAGTTGCCGGTCACCAGCGCGGCGACCGAGGCGCCGCCGATGATCAGCATCTCGTGCGGAATCGCCTCGAGCACCGGCCCGAGCGCGCCGCCCGTGAGGGCGAAGCCGCCGAACACCATCACCAGCAGGAGCACGATCCCGATTACCGCGTACATCTCGAATAATCCTTTGAATCCGCGGTCAGCGGAGCTGGTCGAACAGGGAAAGGCCGGCGAGGCGCACGAAGCTCGCCTGGCTCGCCTCGAGCACGGTCAGGACTTCCTGCAGCCGGGTCATCGTGGTCGCGAGGTCGGCGCCGCCGATCGCGGCGCGCTCGTCGGCGACGAGTTCGCCGGTCATCTGGCGCCGCTCGTCGATC
>DATDLP010000471.1:0-7589 GCA_036519255.1 Croceibacterium sp. | reverse complement strand
GATTCCAGAGGGTGAGGAACTCGCCCGCGCCGTGGAAGAACGCCTCGTCCCCGATTTTCCCCATATCGCTGAGGTCTTCGCTGAGGACGAAGCGGCCGCTCAGATCGAACGGGATTTCCTCGTAGCCGTAGAGCAGCATCGAGCGGGCATCGCGGTCGAAGTCCTTGCCGAGCCGCGTCGCCCGCTCTTCCTCGCGGTCGAGGATGCTGTCGAACATGTCGACGCGCGACAGGCCGAAGCCGATCAGGCAAGGCCAGCGGTCGTGCTTGATCAGGCACAGGATCCGCTCGCCGCCGCTCGAGGCGGTCACGTCCTTGCGCAGCGACGGAGGCAGAACGAAGCGGTTCTTCTCGCCGCGAAGCGAGAAGCCCTTGCCGTTATACCTGATCGGCTTTTCTGCCACTGCGCTGCCCGTTCACCCTCATTCTCATCGGCAAGCCTCCCTCGAGCGGGCGCGCGCGTTCGCGCGGACCGTCATCCTCTTTCGAGGATGCACTACGGGCTGTTTGTCCGATGGAGTCGTTGTCTACCTTCACCGTATCCGGGAGAAAAGGGGAAATCGCGGGATTTTCGGGAATCTTGGACTCTTTTTCGGGGAAAGGGCGGAATCCAGCGCGCGCGGGTGTGCGCCCTGCCCGTCCCGGACGGCAGAAGACCCGCATTTTGCGCGAACGGCGGCGTCAGTGGGGAGTCGAGCGCCCTGCCTCCGGGGCGTTGCCGGCAGCCGTGCCGAAACCCTCGCGAACCAGCCAGGCGAGCGCCGCGGGAGAGGACGGGTGGGCGCCGTAGAGATCGAGCAGCGCCGCGTCGGCGAGGACGATCACCCGCCCCCGGCCGACATCGCAGCGCGCCAGCACGCCCTCGGCGCCGAGCGAGCAGGTCGCCTCCCCTTCACCAAGCGCGAAGTGGCCGGCCAGGTTGACGGGAATCGGCGCCGCGTCCCGGAGCACGGCGAAACCGGCGGGTTGCGCCTCGTCGAATTGCAGCCGCAGGCCCCAGCGGGTCAGGATCGGTGACAGCAGGATCACGTCCTGCGGCCGCCGCCGGTCGCCGATCGCGAAACGCGATTCGCCGGTCAGCATCGGATCGGCGAACAGCAGCAGCCGCCCGCCGGCGCGGATCCACGAGTCGAGCGCGACGTTCTCGGCGGCACCGAGCGCGCGCGGCTGGGCGAGCAGGAGGAAGTCGAGGTCGGCCAGGCTCTCGTCGCTCAGCGTATCGAGCGGGCGCAAGGTGTAGCCGGCTTCGAGTTGCGCGCGCGCCCAGTGCGCGGTCGCATTACCCGAGAGTGCGCCGCCGAACGCGGCCTCTTCCCCCCAGTAGATCGGCACCGGGCCCATCAGGCCGAGCGCGGCACGCGGAGGCGGTTCGTCGGACGGCGGCGGTTGCGGCTCGGCGCGGCAGCCGCTCGAAAGGATCAGCAGCGCGGCCGCGAGCGCCCGGTCAAGGCGCATTGCCGTCAGGCTGCGCGGCCGGTGCCTCCGCCGGCATCTCGGGCACCACGCCGGCGCCCGCGAGCGGATCGCTCGCCTGGGCGGCACCCTGGTTGGCGCCCACGGTCGGCGCGGCTTCGGGCACCACGGTCGCCTGGTTGTGCTCGGCGTTGTTCATGATCATGTTGGCCAGCGTCACCAGCAGGATCATCGCCGCGAGCCCGAACAGCCCCACCTGGAGCCGCTGGATCGCCTGCCCGCGCGTGCCGGCAAGCGGCGCGCTCGGCAGCTGGGTGGCGGAAGGCGGCGGGCGCAGCAGGTCGGCCGGATCGAATGCCATGGGGCAAGTCTAGCGAGCCTCGATCAGCGTAGCCAGTCGAAAACCGGCAAGCCCTTCTCCTGGAGCCATTCGCGGTTGTAGAGCGACGAGAGGTAGCGGAACCCGGTGTCGCACAGGATCGTCGCCACGCGGCTGCCCGGGCCGAGCTGCTTGCCGAGCGCGACCGCGCCGGCAACGTTGATCCCCGAGGACAGGCCGAGAGCCAGCCCCTCCTCGCGCAGCAGCCGCCCGACCCAGTGCAGGCCCTCCTCGTCCGAAATGCGGAACTGGGTGTCGATCGGCGCGCCTTCGAGGTTGGCGGTTATGCGGCCCTGGCCGATGCCCTCGGCGACCGAGTTGCCCTCGGCCGAGAGCTCGCCGCACGCGTAGTAGTTGTACAGCGCCGCGCCGTGCGGGTCGGTCAGCGCGATGGTGACCTTCTCGTCGAATTCCTTGAGCCCCATGCCGACGCCCGCGAGCGTGCCGCCGGTGCCGACCGAGCAGGTGAAGCCGTCCACCCGCCCCTCGAGCTGCTGCCAGATCTCCGGGGCGGTGCTTTCGATGTGCGCCTTGCGGTTGGCGATGTTGTCGAACTGGTTGGCCCACACCGCTCCTGCGGTCTCCTCGGCCAGCCGGCGCGAGGTGTGCACGAAGTGGCCGGGGTTGGAGAACTTGGTCGGGGGCACGAGGACCAGCTCGGCGCCGAGCGCGCGCAGCGTGTCCATCTTCTCCTTCGACTGGTTCTCCGGCATCACGATGATGGTCTTGTAGCCGAGCGCGTTGGCGACCAGCGCGAGGCCGATGCCGGTGTTGCCCGCGGTGCCCTCGACGATCGTGCCGCCGGGCCGGAGCGTGCCTTTCGCCTCGGCGTCGCGCACGATCCACAGCGCCGCGCGGTCCTTCACGCTGGCGCCGGGGTTGGCGAACTCGCACTTGCCCCAGATCTCGCACCCGGCTGCCTCGCTCGGCCCCTTGAGGAGCACGAGGGGGGTGTTGCCGATCAGATCGAGCGTATTGGGGAGGGGGGCCGGCGCGGTCATGGGCGGGGAGGTAAGGCGCGGCGCGCAGGCCCGCAATGCAAATGCGCTTGGCGGCGGCGAAATCGGCCTTCCCGCCTTGCCGGTCCTTTAGCTATCGCCGCGGCACGAAGTTGGCGGCCCAGGCAAGCTGGCGTGCCGTTGCAATGCAGGTGACGGTCGAGATCCTCCCCTCCAGGCGGTAAATGGTGCAAGTTCCCTGCGCCGGCTCGGCTGGCCGGTTGCGCACCTGGACACGCATGACCACCATGGGATCGCTCGACGGATCGGCTTCGTAGCGCACCATCGAGCCCCAGCTCTCGCGCAGAAAATCGAACGTGGCGTGCTGACCGTCCTGCACGATCACGATCGAATCGCACCACGCGAAGCCATTGGACCCGTCGGCATAAGGGGTGATCCTCTCGCCGTACTCGCACTTGCCCTGCAGCCGGATCGTCGAACCTGTCGGCTGAGCCTGTCCGGCCGAGGAGGCCGCCGCGGACAGCGTCGCCATCGCGAGGATGAGTCTGACAGTCGAGGCGGTCCGCATCTGGGTCACTCCCGGGCGCTTGCGGCACCAAAGCTACGAAGCCGTGGTGAAGACGGCCTTAACGGCACCCGCCAGGCCGGCGGATCAGTCCTCCGCCGCGATCCTGACCTTCAACCCGTCGAGCGCGTCGGTGAACGGGATCTGGCACGAGAGACGCGAGGTCGCGTCGCGGTCGTCGCTCGAATCGAGCAGGTCGTCCTCGTCGGCGGTGAGCGACGGAAGGAGGTCGGCGAACGCGGGATCGACGTGGACGTGGCAGGTGGCGCACGAGCAGCAGCCGCCGCACAGCGCGAGCAGCTCGTCGAAGCCGTTGTCGCGGATCGCTTCCATCACGCTCAGTCCGGCGGCAGCCTCGACTTCGCGGGTTTCGCCGGAGCGGGTGGTCACGATCAGCTTGGGCATGCGGGTTCCTTTCGAGCGCCGGGCTGCTACGAACTGCGGCCCGGTTTGGCAACCGGACGGTTTAGGGAGTGCACCGTGGGCCTGAGTGCGGAACAGCTCAACGAAGGGATCGATGCGATCGCGGCGATCGAGCCGGCGATTGCCGCCGCGCTCGCGCGGACCGGCTATCCCGAGCCGCGCATCCGGGAGACCGGCTACCGCACACTGCTGCGCACGATCGTCGGCCAGCAGGTCAGCGTCGCCGCGGCCGCGAGCATGTGGCGCAAGCTCGAGGCGCAGCTCGGCGAGGAGATGCCCGCCGCGGCGCTGCTCGCGGCGGAGTTCGACGCGCTGCGCGCCTGCGGGCTGTCGCGCCAGAAGCAGGGCTACGCGCGCTCGCTGTGCGAGCTGGTGGTGAGCGGCGCGCTGGATCTCGACAACCTGCCGGCCGACGACGAGGAGGCGATCGAGCAACTGATGCAGATCAAGGGCATCGGCCGCTGGTCGGCCGAGATCTACCTGTTGTTCGCCGAAGGCCGGCCCGACATCTGGCCGGCGGGCGACCTCGCGGTGCAGGCCGGGATCGGCAAGATCCTTGGGCTGGCCGAGCGGCCTGGCGAGAAGGCAACCCGCGCGCTGGCCGACGCCTGGCGGCCGCACCGCGGGGCGATCGCGATCCTGACATGGCATTGCTACAACAACCCGGCGCTTTAGGGCGAGCGGCCCCTTCCCAACCACTGCATCAGTCCCTAGCTGTATCAGCAGGATGATACACGTGGGGGACTGCCCGTGACATTACGCGCACCGTTCATTGCCTCGCTCGGCCTCGCGGCGATTGCCGTCGCGGCCCAGGCACAACAGGGCCCCGCACAACAGGGAGAGACCATGTCCAGTACCGCCGCAGCCCAGGCTGTCGCTTCCACCCCGCTGATCTCGCGCCAGGCGCTGTACGGCAATCCGACACGCTCGGCCGGCATGGTCAGCCCCGACGGCAAGTGGCTCAGCTGGATGGCGCCGCACGAGGGGGTGATGAACGTGTGGATCGCGCCCGCCTCCGACCCCTCGGCCGCCAAGCGCATGACCAGCGCCACCGACCGGCCGATCCCGCAGTACTTCTGGGCGCCGGATTCGCAGAGCCTGCTCTACGTGCAGGACAAGGCCGGCGACGAGAACTACCTGCTGTACCAGGTCGATGTGGCAACCGGTGTCGAGCGCGTGCTGACGCCGTTCGAGAACACCCGCGTGATGGTGGTCGGCGGCTCGACCACGATCAGGGACAAGCTGCTGATCGGGCTCAACAACCGCGATCAGCGGTTCCACGACGTGCACCTGCTCGACCTGAAGACCGGCGCACTCACGCTGGTGCGGCAGAACGACGAGGGGTTCGCGGGATTCCTCGCCGACGACAGCCTGACGCTGCGCTGGGCGGTGGCGCAGAACGCCGCGGGCGGGCAGGACATGTTCGAGATCAGCGACGGCAAGGTTGCCGAGACCCCGCGCGAGAGCACCGGCCTGGAGGATGCGCTGACCACCAACGTCGGCGGCTACACCACCGACGGCAAGACGCTGTACTGGCTCGACAGCCGCGGGCGCAACACCGCCGCGCTGATCGCCGAGAACACCGAGACCGGCGAGAAGCGCGTGATCGCCGAGAGCGACCGGGCCGACATCGGCGGGACGATGTCCAATCCGAAAACCGGCGAGGTCGAGGCCTTTTCGGTCTACTACCTGACCAACGAGTGGACCGCGACCGACCCTGAGGTGAAAGCCTCGCTCGAATGGCTCGACGCGCGGCTCGAGGGCGACTTCGGGGTGCAGTCGAGGACCGACGACGACAGCAAGTGGGTGGTGTGGAACGACCCGCTGACCGCGCCGTCGAAAGTCTATCTCTACGACCGGACCGCGAGCACGCTGACCGAGTTCTACACCACTCGCCCCGAGCTGGTCGGCGCGCCGCTGCAGCCGATGCATCCGCGCGAGATCGAGGCGCGCGACGGGCTGACCCTGCCAAGCTACCTCACGCTGCCCCCCGGCAGCGACCCCGACGGCGACGGCGTGCCGAGCGCGGCGGTGCCACTCGTGCTGCTGGTGCACGGCGGCCCTTGGTCGCGCGACGGCTACGGCTTCAACCGTGCGCACCAGTGGCTCGCCAACCGCGGCTATGCGGTGCTCAGCGTGAACTTCCGCGGCTCGACCGGGTTCGGCAAGGAGTTCGTCAACGCCGCCAACCTCGAGTGGGGCGCCAAGATGCACGACGACCTGATCGACGCGGTCGAATGGGCGGTCGGGAACGGCGTGGCGCAGCGCGACAGGGTGGCGATCATGGGCGGCAGCTACGGCGGCTACGCCACGCTGGTCGGCCTGACGCTGACCCCCGAGACCTTCGCCTGCGGGATCGACATCGTCGGCCCGAGCAACCTCGAGACGCTGCTCGAGACGATCCCGCCGTACTGGGAGCCGCAGGTCAAGCAGTTCCACGAGCGGATGGGCAATCCCAACACCCCCGAGGGCAAGGCCATGCTGGTCGACCGCAGCCCGCTGTACCGCGCGGGCGCGATCAAGCGGCCGCTGCTGATCGGCCAGGGCGCCAACGACCCGCGGGTCAAGCAGGCCGAGAGCGACCAGATCGTCGCGGCGATGCAGCAGCACGGCATCCCGGTAACCTATGTGGTGTTCCCCGACGAGGGCCACGGGTTCGCCAAGCCGACCAACAACATCGCGTTCAACGCGGTGATCGAAAACTTCCTCACCACCTGCCTCGGGGGGCGCGCCGAGCCGATCTCGGGCGAGCTCGAGGCCTCGACCGCGCAGATCGTGACCGGGGCGGAGAACGTGCAGGGGCTGGCAAGCGAGGGCTAGGAGTAGCAGGCAGTAGAGCGGCCCTCGTTGGGCGACTTCCTGCTGCCTGCTGCCTCCGCGCATTGCCCAGCATCACGGCGAACCCAGACCTCGCGCCAGCGAAGGTATTGCGCTGCGCTGCAGCCAGGCGCGTCATCCGCACATCAGCCGAGCAGGCGGTCGATCGCCCAGGCCATGTTGACGTCGCGCTGCGACAGCCCGTTCGCGTCGTGCGTGGTCAGCGTGACCTCGACGCGGTTCCAAATGTTCGACCACTCGGGATGGTGGTCGTGCTTCTCGGCCAGCAGTGCGACGCGGGTCATGAAGGCGAACGCTTCGCTGAAATCGGCGAACTTGAAGCTGCGGTAGATCGCCGAGGCGTCGTCGCGCAGCGTCCAGGCGGGCAACGCGCGCAGCGCATCGGTGCGTTCGGCCTCGGTCAGTTGGGCAACGGGCATGGCGACTCCCCTCCTTGTCGGCCTTGCTTGTCGGCCTGCATGTCATGCCCTAACCGGGGCCGCCATGGAACCCGCCAGCCTCATCGCGACGGACCTCGCCTGCCGCCGCGGCGAGCGGCTGCTGTTCCGCGGGCTGTCGTTCGCGCTTGGCCCGGGGGAGGCGCTGCAGATCGTCGGCCCCAACGGGACCGGCAAGTCGAGTCTGATCCGCATTCTCGCCGGGCTGCTGCGGCCTTACGCCGGGACGGTCGAGCGGAGCGGCGAGGTGGCGTTGCTCGACGAGCGGCTGGCGCTCGACGGGCATTTGCCGTTGGGGCGCGCGCTCGGGTTCTGGGAGCGGATCGACGGGGGCGGATACGGGCCGGGGAAGACCGGCGGGCTCGGGCTCGGCCCACTGCTCGACGTGCCCGTGCGGTTTCTCTCGACCGGGCAGCGCAAGCGCGCGGCGATCCTGATGTCGAACGCGCGGCAGGCCGGGCTGTGGCTGCTCGACGAGCCGCTCAACGGGCTCGACGTGGAAGCGGCGGCGGCGTTGCAGCAGCAGGTCGCCGACCACCTCGCGCAGGGCGGCATCGTGGTGATCGCCTCGCACCA
>DATDLP010000470.1:0-27949 GCA_036519255.1 Croceibacterium sp. | reverse complement strand
GGTCGATCGGCACGTCAGTTCCCCGGATATGCGAAGGCCCGCCTCCGCATGGTGGGAGGCGGGCCTTCGGTCAAGCCAAGCTTAGAGCTTGATGATGACCGTCTTGGTCTCGAGGTAGGCCTCGATGCCCAGGCGGCCCTGCTCGTGGCCGATGCCGGATTCCTTGTAGCCGCCGAACGGCAGCGCCGGGTCGATCATCGCGTGGCAGTTGACCCACACGGTGCCGGCCTTGAGCTTGCCGGCGATGCGGTGCGCGGCGCTCACGTCCTTGGTCCACACGCCCGCGGCGAGGCCGTACGGGGTGTCGTTGGCTTCCTTGACCACCTCGTCGAGGTCCTCGAACCGCTGCGCCACCACCACCGGGCCGAAGATCTCCTCGCGCACCACGCTCATCTGCGGGTTCACGTCAGTCAGGATCGTCGGGCTGACGTAGTAGCCGCCGTCGTTCGACGGGACATCACCACCCATCAGCACGCTGGCGCCGTCGCGCTTGCCGGCTTCGATGTAGCCGAGCACGCGCTCGTGCTGTTCCTTGCTGACCAGCGGGCCCATGTGCGCGGCCGGGTCGAGCGAGGGGCGCGGGGCCCAGAACTCGGCGGTCGCGGCCATGCCCTCGATCACCTGGTCGAACACGCTCTTGTGCGCGTAGAGACGGCTGCCGGCGACGCAGACCTGGCCCGAGTTGAAGAAGATCGCGCCGGCCACGCCCGGCGCGGTCGAAGCGACGTCGACGTCGGGCATCACCACCACCGGGCTCTTGCCGCCGAGCTCGAGCGTGACGTGCTTGAGCGTCTCGGTCGCGTTGCGGTTGATCAGCTTGCCGATCTCGGTCGAGCCGGTGAACGCCACCTTGTCGACGTCGGGGTGCTTGACCATGCGGTCGCCGGCAGTGTGGCCGTAGCCGGTGACGATGTTGATCACGCCCGCTGGGACGCCGGCCTCGTGGACCAGGTCGGCGAGGCGCAGCGCGGTCAGGCTGGTCTGCTCGGCCGGCTTGAGCACGCTGGTGCAGCCCGACGCGAGCACTGGGGCGAGCTTGAGGCAGGCCATCAGCAGCGGGAAGTTCCACGGCACGATCTGCGCGCAGACGCCGACCGGCTCCTTGAGCGTGTAGCCGAACATCACCCCGCCCGGCATCGCGTACGGCGCCTGGGTCTCGCCGCCGATCTTGCCGGCCCAGCCGGCCATGTAGCGGAAGTGCGCGGCGGCGCCGGGCACGTCGACCACGCTCGCCATGCCCTTGGGCTTGCCCACGTCGATCGCCTCGAGCTCGGCCAGCTCCTCGGCGTGCGCGTCGATCAGGTCGGCGATCGCGTGCATGGTCTTCTCGCGCACGAGCGGCGGCAGGTTGCGCCAGCGGCCGTCGTCGAACGCGGTGCGCGCCGCGGCGATCGCGCGGTCGATGTCCTTGTCGGTCGCCTCGACGAAGCTCGAGATCACCTTGCCCGAAGAGGGATCCTCGACGTCGATCGTCTCGCCGCCCGAGCTGTCGACCCATTCGCCGTTGATGTAGAGCTGCGGCTTGCGCGCGAGCGCCTTCTTGACCGCATCCGAATATTCGAGCTGGGCACGGCTGATGGTGGTGACTTCGTTCATCTCAAGGCTCCTTTCCCGAGCGAATCTGTTTCTCCGCCGTCTAGCAAGGCGGTGGGCCGCTGGCCATTAACCGCTTTCCTAACGACCGTTACGATGGGTGTCGAATCCTAAGCAGGCGGCCGCCGGCCCTGCCGCTCGAGCGCCTTGTCCTCGTTGGCGCGCTTGATCACGTACTGACGGATCGCCTCGATCCTCTCGCGGCTCAGCGAAGGCGCGAAGCTGACCATGCCGTTGTCCTTGAGCGCGCCGTCGTGGACGATCGCCATCCAGCTGTCGCGGTTCTCGAGCGCGGCGCTGCGCCGCAAATCGGGCAGCACGGTCGATCCGATCGCCGCGTCGTTGTGGCACTGGCTGCAATAGCGGCCGAAGTCGTAGGTGCCCGAGGCCACTTGCGCCGCGGTGCCGGTGAACGGCGGCGGATCGAGCGGCCGCTCGCCGGCGGGAGGCGCCGGCGGCAGCGTGGCGGTGCCCCCGAGCTTGAACACCAGCAGGCGCGAGACGTTCGGCAGCGGACGTTCCTGTCCGGAGAGGATGCCGCTCGGCGAGAGTGGCCAGACACCTCCGTATCCGGCAAGCACCGCGACGTATTGCTCGCCATCGACAGTGTAGGTGATCGGCGGAGCGATGATTCCGGTCTGCGCCGCGAACGACCACAGCTTGCTCCCGTTCGTGGCAGAATAGGCGACGAAATCGCCGGCGGCATTGCCCTGGAACACGAGCCCGCCGCCGGTCGACAGCAGGCCGCCGTTCCACGGCCCCGGATGCGGCACCCGCCAGCGTTCGCTCTGGGTCACCGGATCCCACGCGATCAGCGCGCCCCTGGTGGCGGCCACCGCGCCCGCGCGCACCGCGGCGTCGGCCGGCATCGCGCCCGCCGAGAGGTCGAGCCCGGTGTTCATCCCCCGGTTGCGATCGGGCTTCCAGCCGGCTTCGGGGAAGTAGGGGAACGCGGCCTCGATCGCCGGGATGTAGACCAGCCCCTCGTTCGGATTGAACGCCATCGGGTGCCAGCTGTGGCCACCCCCGGCACCCGGCGTGCCGATGAACGGCTTGCCGGTCAGGTCGAAGCGCGCTTCGGGCGGGACGATCGGCCGCCCGGTCTTCATGTCGATCCCGGTGGTCCAGTTCTGCGGCACGTAGTTGTCGGCGCTGATCAGTTCGCCCGTCGCGCGATCGAGCACGTAAAAGAAGCCGTTCTTGGGCGCCTGCATCAGCACCTTGCGCGGCTTGCCGTCGATCTCGAGGTCGGCGAGCATGATGTGCTGGGTCGCGGTGAAATCCCACGTTTCGCCCGGGGTTTCCTGGTAGTGCCAGACGTATTCGCCGGTCTCCGGCCGCACCGCCACGATCGACGACAGGTAGAGGTTGTCGCCCCCGCCGGGCGAGCGGATAGCCTGGTTCCACGGTGAACCGTTGCCGACGCCGATGTAGAGCAGGTCGAGCTCGGGATCGTAGGCCATCGCGTCCCACACGGTGCCGCCGCCGCCGAGCTCCCAGAACTCGCCTTTCCACGTCTCGCGCGCTCGTGCGAGATAGTCCGGCTCTTCGCCATCCTCGCCCGGCGCGCCGGGCACGGTGTAGAACCGCCACAGCTGCTCGCCGTCGTCGGCGTCGTAGGCGCTGACGTAGCCGCGCACGCCGAACTCGGCGCCGCTGTTGCCGATGATCACCTTGCCGTCGATCACGCGCGGCGCGCCGGTGATGGTGTAGGGCTTGCTCTGGTCGACCGTGACCGTCGACCAAGCTTCCTTGCCGGTCTCGCGGTCGAGCGCGATCAGGCGCCCGTCGAGCGCGCCGATGAACAGCTTGTCGCCCCACGCCGCGAGTCCCCGGTTGACCACGTCGCAACAGGCCTTGGGCCCGGTCTCGCCGGGGACCTTCGGATCGTATTGCCACAGCGGCTCGCCCGTCCGGGCGTCGTAGGCCTTCACCTTGCTCCATGCCGTGGTGATGTAGATCCTGCCGTCGATCACCAGCGGCGTGCCTTCCTGCCCGCGCGCTGTGTCGAGGTCGGCGAACCAGGCGAGGCCGAGCTCGCCGACGGTCCCGGCGTTGATCTGGTCGACCGGGCTGTAGCGCTGCTCGGAATAGTCGCGGCCGTAAGTCATCCAGTTGGCCGTGTCCGACGCCGCGCCGATCAGCCGCGCCGCATCGATTCCGCCCTCGGTGGTGTCCGCCTGGCCGCACCCCGCCAGCGCCAGCGCGGCGCCCGCCGCCACGATCCATTGCGCGAAATTCATCCGACCTCTCCCCTCCGCGCCGGTCCAGTGCCGCGCGGCGTTCTATTTGTATGCTGTGCTTACTTTCGCCGGTTCGCGCGGGTCAAGCGTCCCGCGCCGGGGCACTGATACAATTGCCGGTTGCAGTGCAGCACGAGTTGGGCGTATTGTTACGCCGTCAGTCGAGCGCGAGCCCGCGTTATGACCCTGGCTTTGCTACATCTTTAGCCAGACAGGACACTTCCATGCCTACCAAGCTGCCGTCACGCGCCGACCACGTCGGCTCCTTTCTTCGTCCGCGTTCGGTGATCGAAGCGCGCGAGCATCGCGCTGCGGGGAACATCGACTATTCGGAGCTGCGTTCGATCGAGGACGCCGCGATCGCCGAGCTCGTCAAATGGCAGGAGAGCCTCGGGCTCAAGGCCGTGACCGACGGCGAGTTCCGCCGCTACTTCTTCCACACCGACTTCCTGCTCCAGCTCGACGGGGTCGAGGAGCACGGCGGGATCGCCAAGGCGTTCCAGAACGCCGCCGGCAAGGACGTCCACTTCGCGCCGCCGAAGATGGTCGTCAGCGGCAAGGTCAAGCACGTCAAGCCGATCCAGAAGGCGGACTTCGAGTATCTCAACGGCCTCGTCAGCGAGACCCCCAAGGTCTCGATCCCGAGCCCGACGATGCTGCACTTCCGCGCCGGCCGCGCGGGCATTCCCGAGGACGTCTATCCGACGATGGACGAGTTCTACGCCGACGTCGCCGCCGCCTACCGCGCCGAAGTCGACAGCCTCGCCGCCGCCGGCTGCCGCTACATCCAGATGGACGACACCAACCTCGCCTACCTGTGCGACGACAGCCACCGCGCCGATGCTTACGCGCGCGGAGTCGATCCCGACGACACCCCGCGGCAGTACGCCAAGCTGATCAACGAGAGCTTTGCCAGCGCCCCGGCCGACATGATCAAGGCGGTGCACTTGTGCCGCGGCAACTTCCGCTCGAGCTGGGCCGCCGAGGGCGGTTACGAGCCGGTGGCCGAGATCATGTTCAACGAGCTCGATATCGACGCGTTCTTGCTCGAGTACGACGACCCGCGCTCGGGCGACTTCGCGCCGCTGCGGTTCCTGCCCAAGGGCAAGACCGTGGTGCTCGGCCTCGTCACCACCAAGCTCGGCGATCTCGAGACCAAGGACGACGTCAAGCGCCGGATCGACGAGGCGACGAAGTTCGTCGACATCGACCAGCTCGCGCTGAGCCCGCAGTGCGGCTTCGCCTCGACCGTCCACGGCAACGACATCACCACCGAGCAGCAGGCCGACAAGATCCGCCTGGTGATCGAGGTGGCCGAGGAAGTCTGGGGCTCGGTCCCGGCGCTGGTCGACTAGACCAAGCGGCCCTCATCCAACTCCGACCAGGCCACTTCGTGGCCAGGTCTCCGTATCCTTCTCCCACCGGGAGAAGGATAGCGCAGCTCGGCGCCGGAAGGCGCTTAGCGGAGCTTGGATGAGGGCCTCTCCGCTTGATCCCCGCGGCACGAACACGCGTCCCGAAAACGAAACGGTAGCGCTACCAAACCCCGCTTGTTAGACCTCCCCTCATCCGCAGGAGGGGGTGGGGGATGCAGGCAAACAATCGCGTCGAGATGGTCGATGCGCTGCGCGGGTACGCGCTGCTCGGGCTGTTCATCGTCCACTGCGTCGAACGCTTCGAGCTCTACTGGCTCGATCCCCAGCCCGATCCCTGGTTCGACGGCACGATGGCCATCTTTGCCGGCAAGGCCTTCGCGATCTTCGCGCTGCTGTTCGGCTTCAGCTTCGCCACGATCATGGGCAACGAACGCGCGCGCGGCGGGGACTTCACGCTGCGCTTCGCCTGGCGCCTGCTGCTGTTGTTCGGCATCGGCACGTTCCACGCGCTGGTCTACCGCGGCGACATCCTGCAGGTGCTCGCGGCCGTAGGCCTAATCATGATCCCGTTCGACCGGCTGCGTTCGAACAAGGCAGCTCTCGCCGTCGCGCTGCTGCTGTTCCTGCAGCTTCCGCTGCTCGCGCGCGCCTGGGCTGCGGGCGAGGGCGCGGCGTGGGCGGTCGCCCCGGCGCGCTTCTTCCTCGACAGTGGCCTCGCCACGCAGGCGACCGGCACCCTCGGCGAGGCGCTCGCCAGCAACGCCGGTCCCGGCATGGTCTCGAAGTGGTCGTTCTACCTCGAGACCGGCCGCGTGGTGGAGATCGCCGGGCTGTTCCTCGTCGGCATGGTGCTCCAGCGCAGCGGGCTGTTCGCCCGCGCGGGCGAGCGGCGCGGGCTGTGGCTCGGCATCGCGGTCGCCGCAGGGGTGCTGTGGCTTGCGGTCTCGCAGCTCGAGCCGTCGATCCTGCCGCCCACGCCCGAGGAGGGCGGCGCACCGATGCAGCGCCAGTCGATCGAGTGGTTCACCGGCCAGTGGCGCGCGCTCTCGGCGATGGCGTTCCAGGTCGCGCTGTTCGTGCTCGCTTGGCATTCTCCCCTCGGTCGCCTGCTCGCCCCGCTGGTGCCGGCGGGCAAGATGACGCTGACGCTCTACGTCGGCCAGTCGTTGGTCGCGGCGCCGCTGCTCTACGGCTACGGGCTCGGACTGTACGACGACCTTTCCACCCCCGCGATCATCCTCTGGGGCCTCGCCGCGTTCGCGCTCCAGCTGGCGCTCGCGGCCTGGTGGTTCCGCGTGTTCCGCTACGGCCCGCTCGAATGGCTCTGGCGCGCCGCGACCCGAACCACGCTGGTGGTGCCGTTCCGCAAATGAAAAGGGCGGCCCCTCGGGCCGCCCTTTCCGCATCTTCCATCGGTCCAGCCGTCAGAACTCCTTCTTGACGGTCACCGCCCACTCGCGCGGACGGCCCGGCTGGGCCTTGTCCAGCCCGGCACCCGCGGCGCGCAGGTCGAACAGGCTGACGTAGTAGTACTCGTCGGTCAGGTTGGTCACCTCGAGCGCGACCGACAGGTCGTCGTCGGCGTTGCGCCAGGTCACGCGCGCGTTCGCCAGCGTGTAGGAGTCGATGTACTGGTACTCGCCCTGGTACTGGACCCCCGCGTAGATGTCGTCCTGGTAGCTCACGTCGACGCGCGGGGTCAGCGTGCCGGCCGAGCCGAGCGGGATCTCGTACTGCGTGCCGAGCGTCCACTTCCATTCCGGCACACCCGCGAACGGCTCGTCGAGCGTGATCGAGGCGCTGGGGTTGAGCTCGGTGTACTGGAAGTCGAGGTAGCTCAGCGAGCCGTCGATCGACCAGCCCTCGATCGGGCGCGCGAGCAGCTCGAGCTCGAAGCCCTTCTGCTCGGCGTCGCCGCCGTTGATCGTCGCGGCGCACGGGGTCTGCTCGAGCGGGTTCGCGACCGGGCACTGGGTCACGCCGATCTGCGCATCCGCGAGCTCGCCGTAGAACCCGACCACGTTCAGCCGCAGCCGCCGATCGAATAGGTCGGTCTTGGCGCCGATCTCGAAGCTGGTCAGCACCTCGGGATCGAACCCGATCGCCTGGCTGGCGTAGAACGGCCGCGGGTTGGTGCCGCCGCCCTTGAAGCCGGTCGAGACGCTTGCGTAGACCATCACCGCGTCGTTGAAGCGGTAGTTGAGCGCTGCGCGCCAGTCCCACCGCTCGCCCTTGTAGGTCGCGACCGCGCCGGTCAGCGCGGCGACCGTTTCGGTGGTGTTGCCGTCGCCGTCGATATCGAGCGTGTCGGGACCGGCGTAGCCTGCGCCGTAGGCGGCGCCGGCGCTGTCGAGATAGGAGTTGATCGTCCCGTCCGGGTTGAGCCGGAAGTAGTGATACTCCTTGCTCTCCTCGGTGTAGCGCAGCCCGCCGTTGAAGGTCAGGCCGGGGATCACCTCCCAGTCCACGTTGGCGAAGCCGGCCCAGGCGTCGGCCGGGGTCTCGTCGGGCTGGATGAACTGCAGCGGGAACAGCGGGACGTAACCGAGACCGGGGATGGTCGCGGCGATGTAGCGCAGGTCCTGGTACGAATAGTAGTTGGTCTGCTGGTCGAAATAGTAGCCGCCCACCACGAGCGTGGCGGTCTCGGCCAGCCGCGCGCTGAGCCGCAGCTCCTCGCTCCAGTTCCAGTGGGTCAGGCTGTTGTAGCCGCCCGACAGCGGAATCGGCGAGAGGTCGTCGTCCACGCCGAACTCGGTATCCCACGCCTGGTACGCGAGGATGTTGTCGATCGTGAACATGTCGTTGATTTCGTAGTGCACGTTCGCGGCAAGGTTGTAGGCGTCGTACACGCTCTTGTTGCTGTTCTGCGTCGCGAGCAGCGGCTGGCCGCCGGGCGGAACCGCAATGCCCATGAAGGTGATCGCCGGCGACGAGTAGCTCGAGAAGTTGCAGAACTTGCCGCAGATCATCCGGTTGTCGTAGGTCACCGGACCGACGTTGGTGTTGGGGTTGTCGATTTCCTCGGTCGCGGCCAGCACTTCGCCCGCGGCGCTGTGCTCGTCGTGGATGTACTCGGCGGAGATGTTGATATCGAGCCCGTCCATCGGGTTGTAGCGCAGCGCGCCGCGGATCGCCTGGTAGCCGATCTCGCCGAGGCGATCGATGCGGCATGAGCCGTTCGGCCGGATTCCGGCGATGCCGCCGGCGGGATTGCGCGGCTGGGTCGTGCCGTCGTTGGCGGTGTAGGTGGCGCTGCCGCCGGCCGGATAGACGCAGCCGAAGTCGAGCTGGTCGACGTAGCCGTCCTGGTGCTTGTAGACGCCCGAGATGCGGCCGAACAGGTCGTCGGTCAGCGCGAAGTCCGCGCCCGCGCGCACGCCGATCCGGTTGCGCGTGCCGTAGGTTCCCTCGACGAACCCCTCGTTCGAGCCCTCGGGGCGGCGGGTGAACATCTTGATCGAGCCGCCTTCGGAGTTGCGGCCCGACAGCGTGCCCTGCGGCCCGCGCAGGATCTCGACCCGGTCGAGGTCGAGCAGGTCGAACACCGCGCCGGTCAGCTGCGGATAGTACACGTCGTCGATGTAGATGCCGACGCCGGGCTCGAACGCCGGGTTGAAGTCGCCCGCGCCGATGCCGCGGATCGCCACCGAGATCGACGGGCCGAACGAGGCGCCCTGCGGCTTGAGCGTCACGTTCGGCGCGCTGTCGGCCACTTGCGCGAGGTTGGTCTGGCTCTTGGCTTCCATCGTCTCGGCGGTCACCGCGGTGATCGCGAGCGGGGTGTCCTGCAGGTTCTGCTGGCGGAACTGCGCGGTGACGAAGATCGTGTCCTCGTCGCTCGCGTCCGCCGTGTCGGCACCCGCGGGCTGATCCTGCGCGACCGCCGGAGCGGCCATCGCCAGCACGGCGAGCGATGCGGAAATGCTCAGGGATATGCGCGCACGGGCGCGCCTCGGGCTAGGCACCATCAGACCTCTCCATGTTTTTTATCGCCGCGGGGGTTGAGATGGGGCGGCGTGCGCCTGTGGGATCACATTGTAACGACCGTTGCAATCGATCGGCACGAAAATGTCGCACGGGGGCTTCCCGGCGATGCAATCCGGCAACAGCGCCCGACGAGGTCAGCCCGGGTTCAGGTCAGCCGGAAGACCTTCTCCGCGTTGCCCTGCATCAGCATCTTCTTGTGCTCGGGGCTCAGCTTCATCCGGTCGTAGGCGGCGACCTCGTCGGAGCTCTGCTGGTACGGATAGTCCATCGCGTAGAGCACCCGTTCGGGCCCGAGCACCTCCATGCAGAACTTGATCGCCGGCTCCCACGCCACCCCGCTGGTGGTGATCCAGATGTTGTTCTTGAAGTAGTGGCTCACCGGGTGCTGCAGCTTGACCTGCTGCCCGCCGCGCAGATGCGCGCGCCCGTCGGCATTCCCCTGCATCCAGTCGAACCGGTAGAGCTGAAGGGGAAGGCACTCGCCCATGTGGCCGATCACCAGCCGCAGCTTCGGGAAGCGGTCGAACGCGCCCGAGAAGATCAGCCCCATCGTGTGCAGCCACACGTCGTGCGGGAACCCCGCGAGCGCGCCGAAGAACCCGCGGCTCTCGTAGTGCGGTGCCTGGAACGGCGCAGTCGGGTGGATGTACAGCGCCGCATCCATCGCCTCGAGCGCCTCGAGGATCGGGAAGTACTCGGTCTCGTCGATGTAATGCCCCTGGAAGTGCGAGTTGAGCACCGCCCCGTTGAGCTTGAGCGTGCCCATCGCCCGCTCGATCTCCCTGACCGAGCCCGGCACGTCGCGCGGATCGAACGCCGCGCAGGCCGAGAAGCGGTCGGGGTGGCGGCGGCAGGCGTCCGCTGCGATGTCATTGGCCTCGCGCGCCAGCGCCGTCCCTTCGCCCGGCCGCACCACCTGCACCCCCGGCGCGGTCAGCAGCAGCAGTTGCCGGTCGATGCCGTACTCGTCCATGTGCGCGAGGCGCAGGTCGCCCAGGTCCTGCAGCATGTCCTGCAGGCTCGGCATCTTGGAGAACATCGCGCCCATTCGCAGGCTGTCGTCGTCGGGCGCCTCGCCGCTGTCGAAGTACTCGACCTGTGCCTTGACCAGCGCCGGGAAGGTCCACGCCTCCTCGGTGGCGATGCGCTTGTACGGCACGCTGCGGTCGACGTGCCCCGCGCGCGGCGCCATGCCGATCCGCGTGCGGTGGCTGAAGTCTTCCTTGAAGTGCCCCTTGAGGCCCTTCTCGCTCCCGTCTTCGAGCAATGGCATATCGACACCCTTCCCTTTCAAGCCCTCTCCCCTCCAAGGGAGAGGGTTGGGAGAGGGGGACGCATGCGGCGTCGCCATGGGCCCCTCTCCTTCCGCGCCTTCGGCGCTCCCTCCTCTCCCCTGAAGGGGAGAGGGCGCCGGCTAAAACATGCCGTTGCCGTTCTTGGCGCTGGCCGGATCGGGGATCGGCTGGATCACGTCCCAGTGCTCGACCAGATAGCCATCCTCGATCCGGAACACGTCGACCACCGCGCTGCCGCGCTCCTCGGGCGCGCGCCGGAAGTGGTAATGCACCGCCACCAGCCCATCCTCCCCGTAGATCACGCGCTTGACCTCGTGGCTCATCCCCGGGCTGCGCGCCATGTGCGCCTCGAGCGCGGCGATCGTCCCGTCGCGCCCGGTCGCCGAATTGGGATCGTGCTGCACGTAGTCCGGATGGACCCATTCGCGGAACGCGTCGGTCAGCCGGTTCTGGTTGTAGAACACCTCGATGAACCGGTCGGCCACTTCGCGCACCGAAAGCATGCTCCGGTCCATCAGAACATCCCGTTGCTGTTCTTCGAGGTCGCCGGATCGGGCACGTCCTGCAGCACGTCCCAGTGCTCGCGGATATACCCGCCCTCGATCCGCAGGATGTCGACCACCGCATAGCCGGCCGAGGCGGGCTCGTACTTGAAGTGGAAGTGGATCGCGACGAGGTCCGCCCCGTCGTCCTCTGGCCCCCAGATCACCCGCTTCACCTCGTGGCTCAGGTCGGGCAGCCGCGACAGGCTCGCCTCCATCATCGCCAGCGTCGCGTCGCGCCCGGTCGGCGCGTTCGGGTTATGCTGGATGTAGTCCGGGTGCATCCACGCCATGAACCCGTCGCGCGGATTGTCCTCGACGTAGAACAGCTGGATGAACCGCTCGGCCACCTGCCGCACCGAGAGCGCCTCGCGGTTCGCGGTGTCGCGCGGATCGAACGGCGGCGCGTCGACGTCCCACGGAAGGACGCCTGCGGCCGGCCTCAAGTCTCCCCTCCCTCTTGCGGGAGGGGTTGGGGGTGGGCCCGTCTCGGGAAGGCGCAAAGGCCCACCCCTGACCCTTCCCGCATGCGGGAGCGGGACTCGCGCCCGCTCGTCACTGCGGCTCCTGCCCGGCGAGCAGCCGGCCGAACTTCGGATGCGCGAAGTGCATCGGCACGTCCTGGCGGTAGGGCCAGGTCTCGCGGTGCTCTTCGGGCGGCAGTAGGAAGTCGGGCCCGATGGGATCTTCGGGGAAAGTCTTGCCGGCCGGCTGCAGGTGCGCGGTGGTGTGCGCCCAGCCGTTCTCGTAGTCGCCCTGCCACTGCATCATGTAGTTGAGCCGCTTGATCCGCCACTGGCCGTCGACGCGGACGTAGTCGTTCTCGTAGATGCCCGCTTCCATGAACTGCTGCGGCATCATCTCCTCGCGGGTTTCCTGGAAATCGTCGTGCCAACCGCCTAGCAGGATGCCGTGAAACCGGCCCTTGGCGGTCTGCCGGTCGGGCGCGACAGTGATGATGTCCTGCATCTGGAAGTGATCGAGCAGCAGCCCGTGCACCGGGCCCGGACGCCCGCCGGTGAAGCGCTGCTGGATCCAGTCGCCGTACAGGCGCTTCACACCCGCATGGCCGACGTACTCGCCCGACAGGAACACCACCGAACCGTCCTCGGCGAACAGCTCGGCGACCTCGTCGGGGCGGTTGAAGTCGATGTAGTAGCCATAGGCCCAGTGCAGCCGGCGGATCGCGTTCAGATCCTCCAGCTCGCCCACGCGGTGCTCCAGCGCGGCGAGCCGCTGCTCCAGATCGCTCATCTCGACTCTCCCATGGAAATTTGTATGCAACACTAACGACCGTTATGGTTTTGGCGAGAGGAAAATCGGCGACATGAGCGAGCAGGACAGGCCCTGGGCGGGTCGCGTGGCCTTCATATCCGGGGCGGTAACGGGCATCGGTCTCGGTGTGGCGCAGGCCTTCGCCGACGCCGGCATGCGGCTCGCGCTGAGCTACCGCAACGAGGACGACAAGGCGCGCACGGCCGAGTGGTTCGCGGCCAAGGGCTACGAGCAGCCGCTGTTCCTCAAGCTCGACGTGACCGACCGCGCGCGCTTCGCCGAGGCCGCCGACGAGGTCGTCGCGCACTTCGGCGAGGTCCACGTGCTGGTCAACAACGCCGGCGTCTCGGTGTTCGGCCCGACCGACGAGGCGAGCTACGACGATTACGACTGGATCATGGGGGTCAACTTCGGCGGCGTGGTCAACGGCCTCGTCAGCTTCCTGCCGCGGATCAAGGCCGCGAGCGGCCGGCGCCACGTGGTCAACGTCGCCTCGATGGCAGCCTTCCTGCCCGGCCCGCAGGCGGGCATCTACACCGCCAGCAAGTTCGCCGTGCGCGGCCTGACCGAGAGCTTGCGCTACAACCTCGCGCCGCACGGCATCGGCTGCTCGCTGTGCTGCCCCGCGCTGACCCGCACCAACGCCTGGACCAGCGCGCTCAAGCGCCCCGACGGCTACGGCGAGAGCGGTTTTCCCGAGGTGAGCCAGGCGCAGCTCGAGCAGTTCGGCACCGCCTTCGAGGAAGGCATGGATCCGTACGAGGTCGGCAGCAAGATCCTCGCCGGGATGACGGGGCAGAAGGGCCTGATCCTGACCCACCCCGAGCACGGCCCCGACTTCGAGGAAATCCACGTCGCGCTGATGGCCGCGCTGCCGGTCGAGGAGGCGCCGCCCGGCAGGCTCAAGATCGAGCAGCTCCGCCGCGACGCGATGAAGGCGGCCGAAGCGGGGCTGGTGATCGATCTCGACGATCTGACCTGACCGCCAGCCGGCGCGATTCACCTGCGCCGGCACCCTTGCCGCACTCGACAGCGGCCCTGCCGATGGTATGGTTTCGGCCACGAAACGGACAGCGCCAGGCGCGCGCCGCCGCCCTTGCCGGCGGGTCCGTATCCCTTGGGATGGACTAGGAGAGTTCGATGAGTTTCAGGATCGTCGCCGGCGTTGGATTGGGCGCCCTTGTCGTGCCCGCCCTCGCATCGGCGCAGGCCGGATCGGGCGATGCGGGCCGCAACTGGGCCGCGATCGCCGAGTGCGGCGCGATCAAGAACGCCGACCGGCGCCACGACTGCGTGGACGACGTGCTCCAGGCTGCGGGCGTGCTGAGCGCGACCCAGGTCGCGCAGGAAGCCCGCGAGGACTTCGGCCGGGAAAACCGGCCCGAGCCCCCGCGCCCGCAGAGCGTCGCGGTTCCAGCTCCGGTTGTGGCTCCGGCTCCGGCCCAGGGCAGTGTCCCGGCGCAGGCGGCGGCCGAGGCGCCGCGCCGCGCCGCCGATCTCGACGAGCTCGTCACCACCGTCGCCTCGGTCCGCTCGATCGGCTACAAGCGCGTGCGCGTGACCACCCCCGAGGGGTCGGTGTGGGATCAGACCCAGGCGGAGGGCTTCAACGCCGAGCCGAAGTCGGGCGACCGCTTCTCGGTCGAACGTGCGGCGATGAACAGCTTCCTGTGCCAGATCGGCCGGTCGAGCCGCTACCGGTGCGAGCGGATCGACTGAGCCCGGCCTCGCCCGGCTGGCGACGCGCGGCCTCGGCCATTTTGAACGCGGTTTAGGGGAGCCGCGCTCCATTCACCCCTGACCAGACCTCGCGTGCCTTGGGCACGCGGAGCGCCCTGGCGCGCGCCGGGGCCCCGCCGCGCGCGCCAGGAAAAAACCGGGGAGAAGCGCTTGCGTCTCCCCGGCTCGGATCGCGGCTCACAAGGGAGGTTTGCCGCGGTGAGAATAGGGACCCTCCGCTAAGGGAGGGCCCATGTTTCGCGTAGTCCCGGGTCCTCAGAACTCGATGTTGGCGCCGAGGTAGAAGCGGCGTCCGATCGTGTCGTAGAACTGGCTGTTGAACGCACCGCCCGGCAGCTGGCCGAGGCTGATGTTCGCCGCGGTGTTGATGTTGCCGATCGGCGGAGCCTTGTTGAACAGGTTGTCGACGCCGAAGCGCAGGTTGATCTTGTCGTTCAACTCGTAGCTGCTGTTCAGGTTGAACAGGTTGTACGCCGGATAGCCCTCGAACGTGGTCGGCGCGACGGCCGCCGCTTCGGGCTCGACCGACGGGAGGTGCTGCCACTGCAGCGCCACGCGGGCCGGGCCGAAGCTGTATCCGAGGGTCGTCAGCACACGGTATTCGAACGCACCCGGGTTGAGCCCGTTCTGCGCCGTTCCGAGCGTGCCGACGTAGTCGACGAACGGGTTCGAGGCCAGCTCGCGCGACTTGTAGTGCAGGTAGTAGTTGAAGATCGAGTTGAGCGTGATCGTGCCCGGACCCGCTTCCAGCGCCCAGTCGAGCTGGAGGTCGATGCCCGAGATGTCCACCTGGCCCGCGTTGACGTACGTCACGTCGAAGTTGGCCGCACCCAGCGCCGGCAGCGGATCGTAGCGGATACCCTTGCAGAACGCGTTGTTGCCCGCGGTCACCGCCTGGTTGCCCAGAGTGACCGTGCCCGCCGCCTGGTTGAACGTGGTGCCGCTCGCGGCGCCCGTCACGTCGGGATTGTAGGTCGGGTCGAGGCACTGCTGCAGGGCGATGCCCGCGCTCGTGACGCCGATCGCGTCGTTGAGCTCGATGCTCCACCAGTCGGCGGTGAACCGCAGCCTGCTGAGCGCGCCGCCGAACGGCGAGTCCACCACGATGCCCGCGGTCCAGGTGTCGGCCACCTCGGGCTTCAGGTTCGGGTTGCCGACCGCGTTGGTCCAGGCGAAGCCACCGCCGGTCGGCTGGGCCGAGA
Organism: Croceibacterium sp.; assembly: GCA_036519255.1. Taxonomy (GTDB): domain Bacteria; phylum Pseudomonadota; class Alphaproteobacteria; order Sphingomonadales; family Sphingomonadaceae; genus Croceibacterium_A. The sequence goes on along the minus strand of DATDLP010000470.1, from coordinate 12,693 downwards.
CCAGGCGCTGCGTGTAGTACTGCGCCGCTGTGCCGCTGCCACCGGTCCGGTCCATCACCGCCGCGCACGTCGCCTTGATGTCTGCCGCGCGCGCAGCGTCGTTGCCCGTCGCCGAAGCGTTGGCCGACATGAAGTAGGTCGAACGCTCCGAGCACAGGTCGCCCAGCGCGTTGTTGCCGAACAGCTGCGACGGAGCGAGGTACAGCTCCGCGATGTTCGGCGCACGCTCGGCGCGGTTGTAGCCGCCGCGGGCACGCAGCCACTGGGTGATCTCCCAGTCGGCGAGGATCTTGTACGTCCAGCTGCCGCCGGTCGTGCTGTAATCCGAGTAGCGGGCGCCGAGCTCGAGGCTGAACGATTCGATCGCCGGAATGTCCGAGAGGATCGGGACCAGCAATTCGCCGTAGACTTCCTTGACGTCGTAGGCGCCGAACGAGTCGCTGCTCGGATAGATGCCCACCGCCTGGTCGAGGTACGACTGGCCCTGGCCGGTGATCGTGTCGTTGAAGAACTCGTAGTCGAGCTCACGATAGCTCAGGCCGGCGGCCGCCTGCAGCGGACCGGCGGGCAGCTCGAACAGCGAGCCCTGCGCGTTGAACTCGGCGATCGTCTGCGCCATCGACTGGTTGTTCTTCAGGTCGGCGCGGATGGCCTGCTTGCAGTTCTCCGACACTTCGGCCCACGGCGTGGTGAAGATGTTGAAGCCGCTGGTGCAGCCCGCGAAGTTGGCGCCGAAGGCCGGACGGCCGCTCGCCTCGTTGCTGTTCGCGGTCAGGCCCTTGCCGAAGGCCGGAGCCGACAGCAGCGTGCGCAGGCGGGTCAGCGAGAACACGCCGGTCTGCCGGGTGAACGTGCTGGTCTCGTCGTAGCTGCCGAACGCTTCCCAGGTCCAGTCGGTGCCGGGGATGCTGCCCTCGAGCCCGGCGAGCAGGCTGAAGGTCGTGACCTTGTTGCTGACCGTGCGGTTCTCGGGGAAGCCGTAGTTCAGCTCGACGCGGCCGTTGGGATCGGTCCGCAAGTCGAGCAGCTGGCGCAGCTCGGCCGGCAGGAACTGCCCGATCACCTGGTTGTTCGAGCAGCCGCCCATGGCGGTCAGCGCGCACCCGAACTGGCTGCCGTATTCGCGCGCGAACACCGGGTTCGTCGGGTTGTCGGCCAGGTTGCCCGGGGTCGCATCGACGAACGCGCCGTTGACGTTCGAGCCGCCCGCGTAGGCCGCGCCCGTGTACCCGCTCATGCCATTGAGGATGACCGAGCTCGGGTTGCCGACGCTGCCGTAGGCCGTCGTCGGGATCGCGCTGCCGGTGTAGACGCCGGTGCCGTAGGGCACGAACACGTCCCAGCCGCTGGTGATCGCGCCGCCCTGCTGGGTGGTGCTTGTCTTGGTCTGGCTGAACAGGCCCTGCCCGAAGATGCTGACCCAGTCGTTGATCTCGTAGTCGCCGCGCATGAACATGTTGTAGCGCGTCAGCGGCAGCACCAGGTACGGGTTGGTGTCGACGAAGTTCAGCGCGTTGGTGGCGCGCTTGTAGGCGATGTCGCCCTGCAGCAGCGGGCCGGTGAAGGCGCCGATGCCGCCCTGCTGGTTGCGGCCGGTGGTGAACAGCTGGCCGTCGGCCGGGTTCACGTAGATCGACATGTTGGTGATGTTCGAACGGTTGGCCGGGGTGGTCGACGAGAACGCGATCGTGTTCGGCAGCGGCTGGCCCGCCGCGTCGAAGTTGCGGGTCGTGCCCGGGAAGATCTGGTTGTAGAACACCGCCTCGTTGGCGCCTGCGGCCACGCCGTTGGCGCCGAGCGCCACGCCTGCGTAGAGCGGGAAGAAGCGGTTGGTGCCGATCGTCGGGTCGGCCCACAGGTCCTGGTACCAGTCGCGGTCGCGCTGATAGCTCGCTTCGCGCGTGTTGAGCGACATGGCGATGCTGACGTTGCCGCGGTCGTCTGCAAAGTCGGTGCCCATGATGCCCGAGATCTGGTACTCGAACCCGTCGCCTTCCTGGCTGATGCCCATCTGGCCGTCGAGCTCGACGCCCACGAAGTCGTCCTTGAGCAGGAAGTTGGTCACGCCCGCGACCGCGTCCGCACCGTAGGTCGACGAGGCGCCGCCCGAGATGATCTCGACGCGCTCGACCGCGGCCGACGGAATCGTGTTGATGTCGACCACGCCCGCGGCGTTGCTCGGCGCCGCGCGGCGGCCGTCGATCAGCACGAGGTTGCGGTTGGCGCCCAGGCCGCGCAGCGAGATCGTCGCGGCGCCCGGGGTGTTGGTCGAGGTCGGCTGAATGTCGCCGCCGCCGGTCGGGGTCTTCGCCGGGGTGAACTGCGGCAGCTTGTTCAGGTTGGATTCGATCGCCGCGGTCGACGATTGCTCGAGCAGCGCTTCATCGATGGTCACGATCGGGCTGGTGGATTCGTAGTCCTGCCGCACGATGCGCGAGCCGGTGACGACGATCGGGGTGCCCGCTTCGTCTTCGGCGGCGGGTGCCTGCTGGGCCATCGACGGGGTGGCCAGGGTGATCGTGCCGGCACAACCGGCGAGCAGCATGACCTTCAAGACACTTCTAGTTTGAACGTTTCGCACGGATATCCTCCCTGAAAGCACGGGCGCGCCTCACCGCCGGCGGACTGCCGTCGCCGTGACCCACACCAAATCTGCTGGAGACGCGCGTCAGCTGCCGCCCGAAGCGGGCGCGCCTAAGCGCGTTGACGGTTTTTGGAACCCTCTCACTCTCCTCACGTCCCGATTCGCCGGGCGTGCGGCAGGCGGTATGACGAGCTGTTCGTATGCTGTCTATTAGAAAGCAAACTATCTCGAGAAGGCTCGTGAGCGTTGCCGAACTGCCACGATTCGTCGGTCGGCCGGTCGGTGTGAGGCACCGGAAATCGCGTGGCGGGGAGCGAGCCGGGGCCCGGAAAACGGCTCCCGTCCTTCCCGATCGCCCCGCTACCGGCCCGGACCATTCCGCGACTTGCCCCGGGTGCTGCCCCGATTGCGGCGGCTCGGGCAGAGATGCACGATCGCCGCACGCCAGAAGGCCCGCGAGGGGGCAGCCGATGACCGACCACGACCAGCGCCGATCCGAAGCCGATGCGGAGATCGAGCGGGAAATCCGCCAGGGGCGCAAGCTCGGCCCGAAGGACCTGCTCGCGCGCATGGCCGGCCCGGGCGCGCTGAAGGGCGCTTCGCCGATCTCGCCCGTGCAGCAGGCGGAAACCGAGATCGGCATCTGGCTGGGAAAGGAGCTTCGAGACCACGATGGTGCGCTGCGCGTCGTGCTGCACCGTCACCTCAAGGGAAGCGAGCGGCTGCTGGCCAGTCTCGACCGGCCGTTTGTCGCTTTGGCGGATTACCTCCGGGGCCTTCTCGCGGCCGACTCGCTGCTGAAGGAGATCGTCGGCGAAGCAGATATCGAATGGGGGCGGGCGATGGACGAGCGGCCCCACTTCGAGCGCGACGGTGCCCCGCCCCATCCCGACGATCCTTACACTCTCGAGGGCGTTCGGACGACCCTGCGCGACGCCCTGGCGCGACTACCAGGCGCGGATGGCTAGCGGGCGCGCTACAGGTCGACGATCCCGTTCCGCACCGCGTAGATCGTGAGAGCGGACGCGGAGTTCGCTCCCGTCTTGCGCATCGCGGAAGCACGGTGGGTTTCCGTGGTCTTGATTGAGATCTTGAGCAGCCGTGCGATGCTCTTGTTCGAATGCCCTTGCGCGACCAGCCGAACGACCTGCCGTTCGCGGTCGGTCAACGCCCGGCGGTCCCACGCCTCCTCCTTCGACTGCAGCGAGAGCGCCTCGTTCACGGCCGGGGAAAGATAGGTTCGGCCGCGCGAGACCGCCTCGAGCGCCGGACCGAGGTGGTCGCTCTCGTTCTTGCAGACGTAGGCTCGCGCTCCGGCACCGATAGCCTGCAGGCAGCGGTGATCGCTTTGATGCAAGGTGAAGACGAGAATCTCGGCGCTGGAGTCGCGGCGCTTCAGCTCCACGACGGTGTCGATGCCTTCGAGGCGCGGCATGGCGAGGTCGAGCACGATGATGTCCGGCCGGACGGATTCGGCCTGTTCGATCGCCTCCCAGCCATCGCCGGCCTCGCCGACCACTTCGAACCTCTCCATGGATTCGATGATCGTGCGAACGCCTTTGCGAACGACCGGGTGGTCGTCGACCACCAGGACCGTCCTCGCACCGCCGCCGGGCGCCGAGTTCGATTGCAGCATCACGTGGCTCCTCCTGCCCCGCAGCAAGCGAATGCCGCGCAAGGCGCCGTTCTGGACGGCAGAACCTCGCAATTCGCACCCTAGCCGCAAATAGGGGGAAACCCCGAGAAACACCCGCGGGTTCGACAATGCTGATGCAGTGTGGCGATTCGGCGCCACACCGGCGTGGCGCCTACTTGACCGTGACCATCACTTCGACGTCGTCACCCCAGTTCGGGTCGGCCGATCGCTGCTGCCGAGCTCCCGCGACCGCGCACGAGAAGTCGCACAGGAACGGACGAAGCTCGTCGCTCGGGTTCCTGATGACGATCTCGTACGGCGGCTGCTCGGCGGCGAGACCGGGATAGTAGATCATCGCGTCGAGGAAGGCGCCCGAGTGCCGGCTGTGCCGCTCGACGCTTCCCAGAAGAGCGGACAGCGCGTCGTAGAAGTCTCGTTGCGACCGCCACCGGCTGCCGTTGACCTCGAGGGTTCGCATGGCTGCCCGACGAGCGCCTGTCGGCATGACCGGGTGGCGGTCCGGCAGGACCGCCGGGCTTGAGTGTAGCAACGCGCCTCTCTCCTTGCTCGCACAGTCGGGCGCTGGGCGAGTCTCATCCGGGTCGGCCAAATCCTTGCAAGACGTCGCGGGATCGGAAATCGGGCGGAATCCCGAGGACCCCGGGTTCCTACGCCCGCCCGGCGCAAGGGCCGCTTTCTGGTTTGATCGCAAGAAGCGGCACGCCGCCGTCCGCGCATTGCACTAGCTGGCGAGTTCCTTCGAACAGGGAGCTGCAGGATGAGGCTGGTCGAGAACAAGGTTGCCATCGTGACGGGGGCGAGCTCGGGGATCGGAAGGGCGACCGCGACGGTGCTGGCCGACAACGGGGCCGCGGTGGTTCTCGTCGCCCGGCGAGGCGACGTGCTGAGCGGCGTGGTCGAGGCGATCGAGCGCCGCGGCGGCCGGGCGCTCGCCATCGTCGGAGACGTTACCGAGGAACGCACCCACCGCGAAGCGGTCGCCGCCGCGCAGTCGGCGTTCGGCCGGCTCGACATCGCCTTCAACAACGCCGGCGTGGTCGGCGCGATGAAGCCGCTCGCCGAGTTCGCGCCGCACGAATGGGCGGAGGTGCTGGCGGTCAACCTGACCGCGGCCTTCCTCGGCGCGCGGGCGCAGATTCCCGCGATGCTCGCGCACGGCGGCGGCGCGCTCGTGTTCACCGGCAGCTTCGTCGGCAACAGCGTCGGGCTGCCCGGCATGGGCGCCTATGCCGCGGCCAAGGCGGGGCTGATGGGCCTCGTGCGCGGCATAACCGCCGACTACGGCGCTTCCGGCATTCGCGCCAACGCGCTGCTGCCGGGTGGAACGGCGACCGAGATGGCCGGCGACCAGACGGTCCGCGACTGGGCCGCCGGCCTGCACGCGATGAAACGGATCGCCGAGCCCGAGGAGATCGCGCAGGCGGCGCTGTTCCTGGCCAGCGACATGGCCAGCTTCGTCACAGGCTCGGCGCTGTGGGCCGACGGCGGCAACGCCGCGGTGAAGCTGTAGCGGGCATCGCTCCGCTCCGGACCAGAAACCATTTTCCTACACGGCATCCGCTCGTCACACTCGCCGCATGATCGAGTCGCTCCCGCCCTGGCCGGCCTATGCGCGCGTGCCGCCGTTCGTGCCGGTGCCCTTGCGCGCCCGCGCCGACGGCTGGACGCCCGAGCGGCAGGCGCGGTTCATCGGCCTGCTGGCGGAATGCGGTTCGGTGGCCGAGGCGGCGCGGGGCGTCGGCATGGGTCGCGAAAGCGCCTGGCGCCTGCGCCGGCGGACCGGCGCCGGCAGCTTCGCGCACGCCTGGGATGTGATCGCGGCGATCCGCCGGGGCGAGGCGGTCCCGCAACGAAAAGTCACGCTCGAAGAGCTCGCGGAGCACGCGTTCGAGGGTCCCTGCGTGGTTCACATGCGCCGCCGCCGCTTCGTGCGCGCGCAGCGCGAACCCGGCACTTCCGCGCTGTTGCGCCACTTGCGCCGGCTCGATGCTGCCGCGCTGCGCGGAGGGTGGGACCTGTGACGCGTGCCGCGGGGCCATTTCACTTTCGGCCGCGTTTCGCGTCAACACCGGCGGACCGTTCCGGGCTCGCGGCGCGCTGCGGCAATTCGTTACAAAGCGCTGGTGGACCTGCCGCATCGTTCGGCTATCCTTCCGCGCAAACAGCAGCTTTAGGAGGCAGGGATGTGTGAGCTCGACCATCTGAGCGAGATGGCGCCCAGGACGGGCAGCGTCAGCCGGCGGACATTCGGTGCGATCGGCGCGGTGGCGGGCCTCGGCGCAGCCTTCGCGCCGTGGGCCACCGCCAGCGCGCAGGGTGCCGGCGGCCTGACCGAGAACGACGTCTCGTTCGCCGCGCCCGGCGGCACGCTCGACGCGTTCTTCGTCCATCCCGCCGAGGGCAAGCACCCGGCCGTGATCATCTGGCCCGACATCGCCGGGCTGCGCGATGCGTTCAAGGTCATGGGCCGCCGCCTCGCCTCGGCCGGCTATTCGGTGCTGGTGGTCAACCCGTTCTACCGCAGCGCACCCGCGCCGCAATTCAAGGACTTCGAGGATTTCCGCGCCAACGGCGGGTTCCAGAAGGTCGGCCCGTGGATGGCGCAGAACAACCATGCCAACGTGACCGAGACCGCCAAGGCGGTAGTCGCGTGGCTCGACCAGCAGGGCTCGGTCGACACCGGCAAGGGCATCGGCAACCAGGGCTACTGCATGGGCGGGCCGTTCACCGTGCGCACCGCCGCGGCGGTCCCCGCGCGGGTCAAAGCGGCGGCCTCGTTCCACGGCGGCGGGCTGGTCTCGAACCAGCAGAACGCCGAGGACCCCAACGTGCCGATCAAGCTGCTGCCGCAGACCCAGGCGAGCTACCTGATCGCGATCGCCAAGAACGACGACGAGCGCGCCCCGACCGAGAAGGACGCGCTCAAGGCCGCCGCGCAGGCCGCCGGCCGCCCGGCCGAGGTCGAGGTCTACCAGGGCGACCACGGTTGGACCGTGGCCGACAGCCCGGTCTACAACGAGGCCGAGGCCGAGCGCGCCTGGACCCGGCTGCTGGCGCTCTACGGCACCGCGCTCTAGCAGCTGCGGGCTCGGCGCAGCGCCTGTCAACAGCAGGTTCCGCGCCGAGCTAGACCCCTGTCGCCAATAGGTTATCCTCGCTCCGGGAAGGAAGCGAGGGAGGCGAGTCGTGTGCGACCAGGACCAGCTTGCTGAAATGGGGACCAAGGCGAAGCACGGCGGGATCAGCCGCCGCGAATTCGCCGCACTGGGGGCGATGGGCGCGGTGATCGCCTGCACCCCGATGGACGAGGCCGCGGCGCAGCAGGGGCGGCTGGCCGAAACGAACATCCGCTTCGCCGCACCGGGCGGAACGATGGACGGGTTCCTCGTCAACCTGCAGGATACCAAGAACCCCGCGGTCATCGTCTGGCCCGACATCGCCGGGCTGCGCGACGCGTTCATGGCGATGAGCCGCCGGCTCGCCCGCCAGGGCTACTCGGTGCTGATCCTCAACCCGTACTACGCCGACGAGGAGGCCCCGCAGTTCGACGACTTCGAGGCCTTCCGCGAGGGCGGCGGGATGGACAAGGTCGCCCCCTGGCGCGAGAAGCTCACTGCCGCCACGGTGATGGAGATCGCCAAGGCCACGGTCGCCTATCTCGACGGCAACGAGGCGGTCGACACCACCAAGGGCATCGGCGTGCAGGGCTACTGCATGGGCGGACCGTTCGCGGTGTGGACCGCGGCCGCGGCGCCCGAGCGGGTCAAGGCCGCGGCCTCGTTCCACGGCGGCGGGCTGGTCGGCGAGGAAGAGACCTCGCCGGTCAAGCTGCTCGGCCAGTCGCAGGCGAGCTTCCTGTTCGCGATCGCGCGCAACGACGACCGCACCGCGCCGGGCGACAAGGATGCGCTCCAGGCGGCGGCGACCGCTGCGGGCCGGCCGGCCGAGATCAAGGTCTACCGCGCCGACCACGGCTGGACCGTCGCAGACTCGCCGTCCTACAACTACGACGAGGAAGACGCGGCCTGGAGCCAGCTGCTGGACCTGTACGAAGCCGCGTTGTGAGCCACCCGACCTGTCTTCCGCCGCGCGGCGGTGAGCCGCGCTCGCGGCGGCTCGCGCCCGCGTTCCGCGCGCTCGCCGCGGCCATCGCGCTACTCGTGGCCGCGCTGCCGGCCGCCGCGCAGACTCCGCGCGAAGACCGCGCGCTGGCCGAGCTCGCGCGCGACGTCGAGCGGGTCGAGAGCCTGCGCGCGATCAAGACGCTGCAGCGGCTCTACGCGCAGTACGCGCAATACGGCCTGTGGAGCGAGATCGGCGCGCTGTTCGCCCCGCAGGCTCCGTTCACCTTCGACGGCCAGGTCCGGCAGGGGCAGACGATGCGCGGCCCCGAGGAGATCGCCGCGTTCCTGCGCGCGCGCTACGGCGGTGGGCACGAGGGGCTCGAGCCCGGCGACACGCGGCTGATGATGATCGACGCGCCGGTGATGCACCTCGCGCCCAACGGCCGCGAGGCGACCGGGCGCTGGTCGGTGCTGATCTTCCTTGGCGGAAAGGGCAGGGCGGCGATCGAAGGCGGGATCTTCGTCAACGACTACCGCAGGGCCGACGACGGCACCTGGCGCATCGCCGGCGCGCGCTACTTCCCGCAGTATTCGGGGCCTTATGAAGCTGGTTGGATAAACTGGGGCGGCGGCGACCTGCCGATCGTGCCCTATCACTTCACCCCCGACGAGGCCGGCGTGCCGGTCATGACGCCCGAGGGCGAGGCGTCGGCGAGCGGAGCCACGCTGGCCGATCTCTCCGCCCGCCTGCGCGCGCTCAACGACGAGGACACGGTCCGCAACCTGCAGGCCGCGCTCGGCTATTACCTCGACCGCAAGATGTGGGACGACGTGGCCGACATGCTCGACGAGGAGGGCGTGGTCGAGATCGGCGGCACGGTCTACCGCGGCAAGGGCGGTCTGCGCGAATGGCTCGCGACGATGGGCCCGGCGGGCCTCGCGCACGGCCAGCTCAACGACCGGCCGCAGTTCGACCTGACCGTGTGGGTCTCGCCCGACGGGGACGAGGCCTGGGTGCGCGGGCTCGAGCTCGGCATGCTCGGCGAGGCCGACCAGGAGAAGGGCTGGTGGGAAGCTGCCGCGTTCCGCAACCGCTACGTCCGCGAGGGCGGCGTGTGGAAGCTGCGCGAGCTGCGCCGCTACCCGCTGTTCCGCGCCGACTACGATCTCGGCTGGGGGCAGGACCTCTCGGACAGGCCCGAAGTGCCGCAGATGCCCGCGTTCCTCGCGCCGCATCCGGTGACCGGCGAGCGCATCGGCGGCGCACCGGGCGTGCAGCAGGTGGCCGACGGCCCGCTCGTGCGCGGGCTCGAGCCGCAGCGGCCCGTTCCGTTCACGCTCGAGCAGGCGCGCACCGCGCTGCGCCGTTCGCTCGCATACGACGCGATCGAGAACGTCTCCTCGGCCTATGGCGACTATCTCGACGACTTCCAGTCGGAGAACTTCAGCGCCCTGCTCGCCACCGACGGGTTCAAGATGTCGGCCTTCGCCGGCTACTACATCGGCCGCGACCGCGTGACCGAAGCCGGCCGCCGCGTCTGGGGTCCGGCGCCCGAGACCCGCAGCGGCATCTCGTTCCACTGGCGCGTGCAACCGGTGATCCTCGTCTCGGACGACGGGCGCAGCGCCAACCAGCGCGTGCGGCTGTTCCAGCCGCGCACCGGCAAGGAAGTCGGCGGGCCTGGCGGGTTCTACGGCGCCTACTTCTACTCGGGCATGTACCACGACCAGTACGTGCTCGAGGACGGCGTGTGGCGGATGTGGAACCTCTCGCTCGACGAGCCCTACATGGCCACCGTCGACTGGAAGAGCGGCTGGCAGCGCGCCAGGGACCCAACCACACCGCGGCAGGGGCCGACCAGCGTGCTCGTGCGGCCGGACAGCGACTTCAAGCCCGACGTGCCGGTCACCGCGCTCGGCCGCCGGCAGGAGCACTTCCGCGGCGGCACCGGCGAGCCGTGGCAATGGCCAACGATCCTGCCGATGTGGTTCGAGTACCGCAATCCCGTCAGCGGGCGGCTGCCCGAGTTCTATCAGGACGACTGCCCGCCGTGCACCGTGCGGCCGGACTTGCGCCTCGACCGCCACGGCTACCAGCAGCCCCCGGTCTGGCCGCAACGGCCCGCCGTGGCCCCGTCCGCCGAGGTCACGATCGACGGTGCGCGGATCGACCGCATGCTGCAATCGATGGTCGATGCCGGCCGCGTGGCGGGCGCCGAGGTGCTGATCTGGAAGGACGGCAAGGAGGTGCACTTCGGCGCTGCCGGGCTGCGCCGGATCGAGCGTCCCGCGCCGTTCACCCGAGACACGCAGGTGCAAATCTACTCGATGACCAAGCCGGTCACCGGGGTCGCGCTGATGCAGCTGTGGGAGCAGGGCGAGTTCGGCCTCGACGACCCGCTCGAGTGGCATCTGCCGCAGTTCGCGCAAGTGCAGGTCTGGGACGAGGCCGAGCCCGACAAGCTGCGTCCGCCGAACCGCAAGATCACCATGCGCGACGTGCTACGTCACACTGCCGGTTTCACGTACGGCAACGCCGGCCACCCGTCCGATCCGGTGTGGAACGAGCTCCGTCCGCTGTCGCCCGACCACACGTTGGCACAGTTCGCCGAACTCATGCCCAAGGTCCCGCTGCTCCATGATCCGGGCACGCACTGGCGCTACAGCGCCGGGGTCGATGTACAGGCGCGGCTGGTCGAAGTGTTCTCCGGCCAGCCGTTCGACGAATACGTCCGCGACCACATTTTCCGCCCGCTCGGCATGACCAACTCATGCTGGAAGTGCGGTGACGAAGTGCTCGACACGCTCGCCTCGATCTACGCGCTCGGCCCCGACGGCAAACTCCAGGCGATGCCCGACCGCGAATGGCTGGCGCGCAATTTCGCCGACAAGCCGATGACCGAGGGCGGCGCCGGCATCGTCAGCACGATCGACGACTACATGAAGTTCGCCCGCATGCTGCTCGACCAGGGCTCGCTCGACGGCACCCGCATCCTGCAGCCGGCAACCGTGCGCCTGATGGCGACCGACCAGCTTGACCCGCGGATCGAGGACAAGGACCGGCTGTGGCTGCCGAGCAAGGGCTCGGGCGGCTTCGGCTTCGACTTCTTCGTCCGCACGCGCCCGCCGCAGAACCTTGAGGAGAACCGCGGCGCTGTCGGAGAATTCTTCTGGGATGGCCGCGCCTCGACGCTGTTCTGGGTCGATCCGCGCAACAACATGGCGGTGGTGTTCCTGACGCAGAAGATCGAATTCGACGGTTCGTTGCACCACGACCTGCGCAACGCGATCTACGGGGCGGACTACCGCGGCTGGTGAAGTGGCGGATCGGCCGGGAAGCCGTTGTTAACCATGTCGAGCTAGGCCGTGCCGATGGAGACTGTGCACACGGCATCGCTCGCGTCTGCGCCGGAAGGCCCGCCGGTCGCGGGCGCCGGGCTGCAAAACTGGCACACCATCGTCGCGCTGGCCTCGGTGGTCGTCGCCGCGCTGCTCGCGTTCTCGCCCGAGCTGTTCAACGACGGCGATACTTACTGGCACATCGCCGCCGGGCGGCTGATGATAGATACGCTGGGCGTCCCGGCGACAGATCCGTTCTCGTTCACCTTCCGCGGACATCCGTGGACCGCGCACGAGTGGCTCGCCGAAGTGCTTTCGGCCGCTGCCTACCGGCTCGGCTCGTGGCCCGCGGTCGCGACGCTGCACGCCGCCGCCGTCGGACTGACGCTCCTTCTCGTCGGGCAACGGGTCGGGCGCACGTTGCCCGTGCGCCATACGATCGTGCTGCTGGTGCTGCTCGCGTCGATGCTGGCGCCGTTCACGCTGGCCCGGCCGCACGTGCTGGCGTGGCCGCTGCTCGCCGCGTTCGTCGTCGTCCTGCTCCGCGCCCGCGATGCCGATCGGGCGCCGGTGTGGGCCGGAGCGGCGATCATGCTCGTATGGGCCAACCTCCATGCCAGCTTCGCGCTCGGCCTCGTGCTCGCCGCGCTGTTCGGTCTCGAAGCCCTGGTGCAGAGTAACGATCGGGCGCGGGCATTTCGCCAATGGGGTGTGTTCGGGCTGGCGCTGCTGGTCGCCGCGCTGGCGACCCCGCACGGCCTCGAGGGGCTGCTGTTCCCGCTGCAGGTCTCGAGCATGGACATGACCCAGACCATCGCCGAGTGGCGCGCCTCGGCCTGGCCGAAGGACTGGCTGTTCTTCCTCGTCGCTGCCGGCGCGGTGATCGCCGCTGCGTGGCGCTGGCGCGCGCTCGGGCCGGTCCGCCTGTTCATCGTCGCCGCGTTGCTGGTGATGGCGATCCAGCACGCGCGCCACCAGGTGCCGTTCGCGGTGGTCGCGGCGCTTCTCATCGCGCCTGTGCTCGTCGCCGGCGGTCTGCCGCAGCAGCG
>DATDLP010000469.1:0-2050 GCA_036519255.1 Croceibacterium sp. | reverse complement strand
CGGCGAGCCACCGCCACCGCGCCCGAGTCCCTGGCGGTGATGTACTCCATGCCGGTGCCGACATACGGCGCCTGGGCCCGGAGCAGCGGCACCGCCTGGCGCTGCATGTTCGATCCCATCAGCGCGCGGTTGGCGTCGTCGTTCTCGAGGAACGGCACCAGCGACGCGGCCACCGACACCAGCTGCTTCGGCGACACGTCGATGAACTGCACCTGCTCGCGCGGCGCCAGGATGAAGTTGCCGGCCTGGCGCGAGATCACGCGCTCGCCCTGGATGCGGCCCTCGTCATCGAGCTCGACGTTGGCCTGGGCGATCACGTACTGATCCTCTTCCCACGCCGAGAGGTAGAAACAGAACGGCTCGAACTCCACGCCCTTCTTCTTGGCGCGGCCGTCGACGCCGACCAGCTCGTCGGCCTCGACGATGTCGCCGTTCTTGTACTTCGGGTGGCCGCCGGCGTTGGTGACCAGCACGTAGTCGATCACCTGGCCGTTCTTCACCTTGCGGTACGGCGACTCGATGAAGCCGAACTCGTTGATGCGCGCATACGACGACAGCGACGAGATCAGGCCGATGTTCGGGCCTTCCGGCGTCTCAATCGGGCAGATGCGGCCGTAGTGCGTCGGGTGCACGTCGCGCACCTCGAAGCCGGCGCGCTCGCGCGACAGGCCGCCTGGTCCCAGTGCCGACAGACGACGCTTGTGCGTCACTTCCGACAGCGGGTTGGTCTGGTCCATGAACTGCGACAGCTGCGAGGATCCGAAGAACTCGCGAATGGCCGCCATCACCGGCTTGGCGTTGATCAGGTCGTGCGGCATCGCTGTCGCCATTTCCTGATACACCGACATCTTTTCCTTGATCGCGCGCTCCATGCGGACCAGGCCGATGCGGAACTGGTTCTCGAGCAGCTCGCCGACCGAACGGACGCGGCGGTTGCCGAGGTGATCGATGTCGTCGACGTTGGCGGTGTTCTTGCGCAGCTTCAGCAGGTAGCTGATCACCTCGTAGAAATCCTGCGGATGCAGGATGCGCTCGTCGAGCGGCGTCGTCAGCTTGAGCTTGGTGTTGAGCTTCAGTCGTCCAACGCGCGAGAAGTCGTACTTCTGCGGGTTGAAGAACATGTTCTCGAACAGCGAGCGTGAGCTGTCGAGGGTCGGCGGATCGCCCGGCCGCAGGCGGCGGTAGATCTCGATCAGCGATTCCTCGTGCGTGCGGATCGGGTCCTTCTTGAGCGTGGCCGACATGATCGGGCCGACTTCGTCCTTCTCCGGGAAGAACACGTCGATCTTGTCGACGCCCTTTTCGTGCGCCATCGACACCACGCGCTGCGACAGCTCCTCGTTGGCCTCGAGCAGCACTTCGCCCGTTGCCGGGTCGACGATGTCGGCCGCCGCATAGGCGCCCTCGAGCGCCTCGTCGGTGATGGCAATGTCCTTCACGCCGGCCTTGCGCAGGCCCTCGATGTGGGTCTTGGTGATCTTCTTGCCTTCGCTGATCGACACGTCGCCGGCCTTGACGTCCTTGCGCGAGCGCTGGCCGACCAGGCCTTCACCGACCGACCAGTAGAGCGAGTTGTCGCGCAGGTTGATGCGATCGACCTGGTAGAAGGTCCGGATGATCTCGTCGCCGCCGCGCAGGCCGAGCGCGCGCAGGAACACCGAGGCCAGGAACTTGCGCTTGCGGTCGATGCGGACGTAGAGCAGGTTCTTGGTGTCGTACTCGAACTCGACCCACGACCCGCGATACGGAATGATCTGCGCGACGTAGAGGTTCTTGTCTTCCGAGTGGAAGAACGCCCCCGGCGATCGGTGCAGCTGCGAAACGATGACGCGCTCGGTGCCGTTGATGATGAACGTGCCGTTGTCCGTCATCAGCGGGATGTCGCCGAAGTAGACCTCCTGCTCCTTGATGTCGCGGATGGTCTTGACCCCGGTCTCGGGATCCTTGTTCCAGACCACCAAGCGGATCGTCACCTTCAGCGGCACGGCGTAGGTCATGCCGCGCTCCTGGCACTCGTCGACGTCGTACTTCAGCTTCAGCGCAACGGTGT
>DATDLP010000468.1:0-6134 GCA_036519255.1 Croceibacterium sp. | reverse complement strand
CGCATGTACGACTTCGCCACCGACACCACACAGCCCAAGCCCGCATTCTACCGCGAGCTTGTCTCGGCCGCCGACGCAATGACCGCGGGCGAGCCCGACGGCGTGGCCAACATGGCCAATCTCGCGGCGTTGATCTGGCAGCTGGTGCCCGGCCTCAACTGGGCCGGGTTCTACCGCCTGCTGGGCGGCGAGCTGGTGCTCGGCCCGTTCTGCGGCAAGCCCGCGTGCATCCGCATCCCCCTCGGCCGTGGCGTGTGCGGCACCGCAGCGGCCGCAGCCGAGACCCAGCTTGTCGAGGACGTGCATGCCTTTCCCGGCCACATCGCCTGCGACGCCGCAAGCCGGTCGGAGCTCGTCGTGCCCGTCCTGCGCGACGGGGCGGTGATCGCGGTGATCGACCTCGACAGCCCCCTGCTCGCGCGCTTCGACGCCGACGACCAGGCCGGGCTCGAAGCGCTCGCGGCGGCGGTAGCCTTTCGCATCTGAGCCGCCCCTTTCCGGGACAGCGCTGCTCGCGTCGCTTGGGATTTCCGCAAGCGGCGATAGGGTTTACACCTGCAGACCGGCGCAAAGGCGCCGTCTCCAGCCTGGAGGCCCGAAGATGACCGTCCGATTCGCCCCCTTGCTTGCCGCGCTGGCATTGACGGCCTCGCCGGCGTTCGCCCAGGACAGCGCCGAGGAGGCCCCGCCCCCGCTGGAAGAGCCGGCGCTCGCCGAGGCGGCTCCCGAAGACGCACCGCCGCCGCCGGAAGCCGCACCCGAACCTTTGCCTGCGGACCTCGAACCGCTTCCGGCGCCCGTGCCTGCCCCGGCGGTCCCGCCGGTGCCGCCGCCCTCGCCCTTCTCGCCCGAGCAGCGCACCGGCTGGCTCATGCAGTGCCGCAACGTCTTCCTGCAGCGCGGCGTGAGCTACGGCGGGCTAAACGGCCTGCCCGACGCCTGCGAGACGCAGCTGCTCGACTACGAGCGCACCTATGTCCCGGCCGCCGATGGCTCGGCCCCGGTCATTCCGGTGCGCGTGCCGATCGTCCGCCCGCCGGCGGTGCCTGAACCGGCGCCGCTCGACGACCTGGGAGAATAGTTCCAGCGGACGATTTTTGTCGTTGATGACGATCGGCACTCACGGCGAACCGCCGCTCGGCGGTCCGCGTGCCTGCGCGACCACGGTCCGCTCGCGCAGGCGGATCGTTCCCAGCCGCTCGATGGTCCTGTCGGGGCCAAGCTCGATTCCCGCGGCGAGCTCGCCCGCCGGGCCTAGCGCCAGCTCGCTGTCCTTGGACAGCTGCAGGCGATAGCGGCCATACGGCACGCGCTCGAACAGGAAGAATCCGTCGTAATCGCTCATCGCCCGCGCGGCGACCCGCCCGTCGGGGCCGACCAGCTCGAACTCGACGCCGGGAACGGGCCGCTCCTCGGACGACACGACCTCTCCCTCGACCTCGCCGGTGGGCGATACGGCCAGCTCGACCACCGTGGCGATGCCCGGACGCGGCGTGACCACCAGCCCCTTGCCACGCGGCACGAGGAACGGGTCGGGCAGGGTCGATTCGTCGAGCGAGACCAGCACCTGCTCGTACGGCTGCAGCCCTTCGACATAAGTATGGCCCCGCTCGTCGGTCGGCTGCGACGAGCCGAACTGCCCGGCGGTCACGCCCACGCCCTCGAGCGCCTGCTCGCCCGCCGAGCGGCGTCCGTCGCCGTTCTCGTCGAGGAACACCGAAACCGCCGCGTGCCCGCGCTGGGCGAGCTTCTCGTCGGACATGCGCCAGCCGCCACCGAGGGGATCGCGGCCAAAGCTGAAGCTCAGCGCCAAGCTGCCCGCGATCGCGCCGTGCGTGTCCACGGCGGCGCTGCCGCGCAGCGAGAACTGGCGGAAGTGCCGGATATAGCCGAGCTCGAACTCGGTCACGTCGCTGCGCCCGCGGTGCTCCACGTCGAGCCGAAGCTCGGAATGCTCGTCGAGCGAGGTCTCGGCAGTGACCGTGGCCGCCTCGAAGCCCTGCTCGGGGCCGCTCAGGCGATAAGTCGCCTCGCCGCGGACCGAGAGCCCGAGCAGCCGCGTGTTGGCCAGCAGCCCGACGCGGGTGCCGTCCTCGGGATCCTCTTCCTCGTCGAGGCCGCCCTCGGTCTTGCGGTGCAGCACGAACCCCGTGAGCGACACCCGCGGCAGCATCAGCGAGGCACGCGCGAGGATCTCGTTCACGTTCTTGCCGTCGCGCTGGGTCGTCCGGCGGAATCCGGCCGACAGCGGGATCGGCACGCGTCCCGCCTGCACCACGCTGTCGAACTGCACGCGGTGCGCGCTGCTCTCGAGCGGCGCGACCAGCACGCTGGTATAGCCGCCATCGACAAAGAAACTCTCGGCCTGAACCCCGATTGGTCCAAGATCACCAATTAAATCAAGACGATAAGCTCTACCACGGCCGAATTCCTGCGATGCGGTCAGATTGAGCAGCATCCGCCCGAGCGAACGCTCGAGGTTGAACTCGGCGTAGTCGCGCCGGCGGCCGAGATAGAACAGCGAATGGCCGCTGGCCCCGACAACCGTGCGGCTGTCGAGCCCGTACTGCGCCCCTGCCCCGTACTGCCAGCCGCGCTCGAGGCGATAGCCCGGGGGTGGCTGGCCGAACGTGATCAGGTCGCGGTTGCGCTCGATCACGCCGGCCCAGTACTCGAGCCGGCCGGGCTCGACCGCGCCGTAGCCGACCGGAATCGACTGGGTCTCGTGCCGCACCTGGCCTTGCGGGCCGTACAGCACGACCTCGAGGTCGTTGTTGCCGTAAACCAGCGGAACCTCGAACTCGTAGCGTCCGTCGAGGCCTTCGTTCTGGAACGCGAGCAGCTGGCCGTTGCGATAGAGCTCGGCGTCCCAGCCGAGCGGCAGGACCCCGCGCAGCACCGTGCTGCCGAACCGCGTCGGGCGGTGCAGCGGGGTGTTGCTGACGAACAGCCCGCGCCCGACCCCCGCACCGCCGGCGAGATCGCCCGAAGGCATGTCGACATCGCCGGCGACGAGCTGGGTGGCGCGCAGCGGGCCGAGCATGGTCCCTTCGGGGTCCATCCGGAACGCCCGCACGCGCAAGGTCTGCGGCACGCCCTTGGTGTTCGATGCAAGCCGCAGGTCGAAGCTGGCCAGCGCGGCTTCGCCGCTGGCGAAGATCTCGTAGCGCCGGTCGAGCCGGCCGCCGCCCGAATCGCCGCGGCGGTAGGTGCTCTCGGCGACCACGTCGACCGAGGGCGCGCGCCACAGCGCGTAAGGCTGGTCGGCGCGCGGGTAGGCGGCGAGATCGTTGTCCTGCGCCGGGCGAAGTCGCGCGGCGCGACTCTTGCGCTCGATCGCCTCGATGAACGGCAGCGGCTGCTCGCTCTCGAGCGTGAGCACCGAATTGCGCACGTTGGCGGTGAAGGACACCCCGAACCAGCCGGACAGCGCGTCGGTGTCGACGCACCAGCCTTCGGGCGTGTCGTACAGCTCGCCCGGCTGCAGCGGCCGCTTGTTGTTCACGATTTGTACCGTATTGGAATCGCGGTCGACCGTGAGCGTGCGGTCCTCCGCGAAAGTCCACCCAGTCGCGCGGCGCGACTTCTTGTCGAGCCGGATCGGCATGTCGAGCGACTGGATCATGTCGGCCAGGTCGACGCACACGCCGCCGCCCGGGGTCTGATAGCCGCGGATCTCGTCGAGCAGCCGATAGGTGCGCACCTGCAGCTGCAGCAGCACCGCGTCATCTTCGGTCGGCGTGAAATCCTGCGCCGCCGCGGGAGCCGCAGACAGCGCTGCGGCCGCCGCGATGCTCGCGACGGCCGCCTGACGCAATCTGCGGAAGACCGACATGACGATGATGGCCGGCTGCGACGCCCGCGAAGGGTCCTAGCGGATTACCGCGTCGACCGCGGTGATCAGCGCGCCGCCAGCCGAGATCGGCTCGCGCAACTCGACCCGCACCGGCCCGCTCAGCGCCGCGGCCTGCTCCGGGGTGATCCTGAACGAGGAGTGCCGGCTGGCGATCTCGGGATACACGCCGATACCGCGCGCGACGAATGCGGGCTCGTCCTCACCCTGGCGATAGACCACCACATCCCCGTAGACCGAAGCCGCCCCCCCGCGCGTGATGTCGACGACGAACGCCGGGCCCTCGGCGCCTTGCTCGACCCGCGGATTGGCCAATCCGGCAAGCACCTGGAGCTCGCCCTTGCGGATGATGATCGGCATGGTGATGCCGTAGATTGGGACCAGATTGATCGCGAAGCCGCCCTGCGCGGCGCTCTGGTCCGCCGGCGTGACCGGCTGGACCTTTGGCACCGCGGCGAACGACATGTGCACGCGGTACTCGCCGTCGGGCAGCTCCGCCCCGGGCCTCGCGCTGATGCGGATGGCCTGCGGCTCGTCCGGCGGCAGGATCACGCGCCGCGGCGCGTAGCGGATCATCTCGAGCGCAGCCTTCTCGGTCACGTTGGCTTCGGCTTCCTCGACCGCGACCAGTTCGCCGGTCTCGGTCATGCGGCGCAGCTCGAGCGTGACGCGGTAGGTCGCTTCCTCGTTGCCGATGTTCGACAGGATCACCTCGCCCCCGCCGCGCCCGTCGAGCACCAGCCGGGTCGGCGCGATCAGCAGGTCGCCCTGCGCGGCGGCCGGCACAGCGGCGAGAACGGCCATGACGGCGGCGACGGCAGCGCCGGCAAAGCGGCGCGAAGACTTGCGGAACAGCGGCATGGACGGATCCCGACTACGCCCCCCTCCCGTAGGGGGTTTCGCGTAATTGCTTACGGTTAGACGGTTAATTCGTCGTAAACCGTGACCGTTCAGGCCAAGAGAAAAGGGCCACCCCGCCGAAGCGGAGCGGCCCTTTCGCTTGCGGCCCGGGCGCTCGTGCGCCCGGGGACCGATCAGTTGTAGAGCACCTGGACCGAAACCGCGCCCGTGTAGACGCCCGGCGCCTGGAGCTGGTTGACGGTCAGCGTGCCGCCGATGGTGAAGGTGTTGACACCCGCGCCCGCCGCCAGCGTCATGCCGGTCGAGCTCGTGGTGAGCGCCGAGACGGTCATCTGGCCGGTCATGCCGGTCGGAATCACGCCCGCGTAGTTAAGCGTGGCGGTCGACGACGGGAACGAGATCGCGACCGACGACCCGGCGAGGCCGGTGATATCGAAGGTCGGCGCATTGGCCGTGCCGCTGCAGGTCAGGTTGGTGCCGCAGGTCAGCGCGCCGGTCGGGGCGACGGTCACGGTCGACGAGGCCGTCAGGCCGCTGTCGGCAATCTGGCCGAAGTCGAGCGTGGTGTCGCCGGTGACCGCGGCCACCTGCAGCGTGCTGAGAATCTCGGCGCGGACCTGGGCGCTGCCGGTGGCAGCCGAAGCCTGCGAAGCGAAACCGAAGGTGGCCAGGGCCACACCGGCAGCAGTGTAACGAAGAACGGTTTTCATTTTAATACCCCTTCCAAGCGTGAACTCGCTGCGGGACCCGTGGCCCGCCTGACGGGAATCATTGCCCGCTGACTGGGCCAATAGGGCCCGGCCAATTCAAACTTGGTCGGCAAAACTGGTTAACGGCTGCGCGATTGTTCTTAAGGGTTACCCCTCAGATTCCGCCCCCGCTGAGACGCTGGCAGATCAGGTCCAGCTGATCGAGCGTGCGGTAGCGAATGGTCACCGCACCCGAGCGAGGATCTGTGTCCGCCGCGATTCTTACAGATAAACCAAGCACTTCCTCGAGCTGGTTCTGCACGGCGGCGATATCGGCGTCCTTGGCGGGATCGCGTGCGGTGCGCGCCTTGCGGGTTACGTTCGCTTCCCCTGCGTCGCGCCGGGCGAGCTTTTCCACCTCGCGCACCGACAGACGCTCGTTTACCGCTTTTTCGGCCAGCGCCGCGGCGTCCTCGCGTCCGACCAGCGCGCGGGCATGGCCCATGTCAAGGCGGCCCGCCTCGAGGTGCCCCAGCACCGAATCGGGAAGTCCCAGCAAGCGGACGAAGTTGGCCACGTGGCTGCGCGACTTGCCTACCAGGCGCGCGATCTCGTTGTGCGGCAGATCCTCCAGTTGCGCCAGCCGCCGATAGGCCCGCGCCTCCTCGACCGGGTTGAGGTCCTCGCGCTGGATGTTTTCGATCAGCGCCAGCGCGGTCACCTCGCGCTCG
>DATDLP010000467.1:0-2376 GCA_036519255.1 Croceibacterium sp. | reverse complement strand
GCCGCGCGGGGGCGGGCAGGGCTTCGACGTCCAGCTCATCGCCGACAACGCCAGCTTCGGCGGCACCACGCCGCTGGCGATCCGCCAGGCGCAGGTCGACCTCAGCGGCACCTTCGGAGCGAGCTCGTGGACCGTCAACGGCAGCGCCAGCGGTGCCGGGATCAGCTACGGCACGCTGTTCGTCGGCCGCTTCGCCGGACGCGCGCAGGTCACCGACGGCCGCGGCACGTTCCAGGCCTCGCTCACCGGCCGGCGCGGCACGCGCTTCGCGCTGCAGCTCGCCGGCGACGCGGCACCGGACAGGATCGCGGTCGCGGCGCGCGGCGACTACGGCGGGCGCGACATCGTGATGCCGCGCCGCGCGGTGCTGCTCAAGACCGCCGACGGCGGATGGGCACTGCAGCAGACCCAGCTCGGCTTCGGCCGCGGCTTCATGATCGCCGAAGGGCGCTTCGGCGGCGAGCAGCCCGCGCAGGGCCGGTTGAGCCTGGCCGAGATGCCGCTCTCGCTGCTCGACGTTGCCGGCGGCGACCTCGGGCTCGGCGGCACCGTCTCGGGGATCGTCGACCTCGGCGCGGGTCCGAACGGCGTGCCGACCGGCGAGGCGCGGATCATGGTCGACGACCTGACCCGCTCGGGCCTGGTGCTGTCGTCGCGCCCGCTCGATCTCGCGCTCGTCGCGCGGCTCTCGCCGAACGTGCTGCAGGCGCGTGCGGTGCTCAAGGACGAAGGCGCGACCGAGGGCCGGCTGCAGGCGAGCGTGACCAACCTGCCCGCGGCGGGCGCGCTGTTCGACCGCCTCTACGCCGGCAACCTGTTCGCGCAGCTGCGCTTCAACGGCCCGGCCGATGCGCTCTGGCGCCTATCCACCGTCGAGCTGATCGACGTCACCGGCACCGTGCAGGTCGCCGCCGACGTCACCGGCTCGCTCGGCCGCCCGCAGGTGCGCGGCTCGCTCGCGGGCGACGCGCTGCGCGTGCAGAGCGCGCTCACCGGCACCGACGTCCGCAACCTCCGCGCGCGCGGGCGCTTCACGGGCTCGCGGCTGCAGCTTGCGAGCTTCGCCGGCACCTCGCCCAACGGCGGCCGGGTCAGCGGCAGTGGGTTCGTCGATCTCGCCGGCCTCTCGGCCGAGCGCGGTCCGCAGATGGACATCCGGCTGGCGATGGCCAACGCCGAGGTGATGAACCTCGCCAACATGGGCGCGACGGTCACCGGACCGATGCGCATCGTCTCCAACGGGATCGGCGGCACGATCGCCGGCCGGCTGCAGGTCGAGAAGGCGCGCTGGCAGCTCGGCGTCGCCGCCACCGCGCAGACCCTGCCCAACATCCGCACGCGCGAGATCAACCTGCCGCCCGACATTCGGGTGGCGGCGGCGCCGAGCGCACCGTGGCGCTACCTGATCGACGCGAACGCGCCGGGCGGGGTCGAGGTCGACGGCATGGGCCTCGACAGCGAGTGGAGCGCCCAGATCCAGCTGCGCGGCACGACCGAGGCGCCGCGCATCATCGGCGAGGCGCGCGTGGTGCCGCGGCAGGGCTTCTACGAGTTCGCCGGCGTGCGCTTCGACATCACCCGCGGCGCGATCTTCTTCACCGGCGAGTCGCCGCCCGACCCGCGGCTCGACATCCGCGCCGATACGGTCTCGCAGGGCCTCGCGGTCGCCGTCACTGTGACCGGCAACTCGAGCAAGCCCGAAATCGCCTTCAGCTCTGTCCCGGCGCTGCCCGAGGAAGAGCTGCTCGCGCGGATGCTGTTCGGCGACAACGTCAGCAACCTCTCTGCGGTCGATGCGCTGCAGCTCGGTGCGGCGGTGGCGAGCTTGCGCGGTGGCGGCGGGATGGATCCGATCAACCGCCTGCGCACCTCGATCGGGCTCGACCGGCTGCGCATCGTCCCGGCCGACCCGGCGCTCGACCGCGGCACCGCGATCGCGCTCGGCAAGAACTTCGGCCGCCGGTTCTACGGCGAGCTGATCACCGACGGGCAGGGCTACAGCGCGACCGAGGTCGAGTTCCGCGTGACCAGCTGGCTGTCGATACTGGCGAGCGTCAACACGATGAACCGCCAGAGCGTGCGGGCGGAGTATCGGCGGGACTATTAGATATCCCGCCGTGGCGGGACGCACGATTGAGGCGATCAGGGCGACAACTCCCCTCCCGTTTGCGGGAGGGGCTGGGGGTGGGTCAGCCGGAGGCACTCGCCCACCCCTGACCCCTCCCGCAAGCGGGAGGGGAGCAGCCCGCGCTACTGCGTTGCTGCTTCGCTGACCTCGACGGTCAATCCGTCGACCGGTATAGCCACCCCGTTGCTGGCCCGCAGCGCATCGCCGGCAAAGCGCGCGGTCGCGCCGTCGGCGCCGGTGGCGGTGAT
>DATDLP010000466.1:0-7067 GCA_036519255.1 Croceibacterium sp. | reverse complement strand
CGACATCCTGCGCCGCGGTGGCGTTGCTCGCGTAGGTCAACAGCACCGCGTACCCGGCCTCGGCTGCGGCGACCGAGATCGCCGCGCCGATCCCGCGGCTTCCGCCGGCCACCACGAAGACCTCCTTCGCGCGCTCACCTGCTGCCATCGCCCTGTCCCTTCCGCGCCTGCT
This sequence comes from Croceibacterium sp., assembly GCA_036519255.1. Lineage (GTDB taxonomy): Bacteria > Pseudomonadota > Alphaproteobacteria > Sphingomonadales > Sphingomonadaceae > Croceibacterium_A. The sequence goes on along the minus strand of DATDLP010000466.1, from coordinate 6,895 downwards.
TGGCTCGATAGTGCTGCGCTACCGGGGTGCTGGCGAGCGTTTTTAGTTGATCCGGCACGCACGCTTGATCGGGTCCCGGAAACAGGTGCAAGCGCGCGCTGGGTTGCCTAACCCGTGGCCGGGGGTCAGACGATGCAGTCCACTATCGAGAGCGCGATGAACACGCCGGGCCGCGCGCTGCGCAACGCCCCGCCCGATCCCGATCCCCGCAAGCCCGCGTTCGCGCTGCCGGCGGGGAGCTGGGATTGCCATATCCACCTGTTCGGACCGGCGAGCCGCTTCCCGTTCGCACCCGAGAGCCCCTACGTATCCGACGACGCGCTGCCGCAGGATTACCTCGCGGTGCAGGACGTGCTCGGGCTCGAGCATGCAGTGGTGGTCAGCGCGGGCGGTTACGGGACCGACCTCAGCCATCTGCGGTGGGTGCTCGCAAGCCATGGGCGCCGGCTGCGCGGGATCATCCTCGCGCCCGCCGACCTTACCCTGACCGATGCCGGCGACCTCGCAATGCTCGGCGTGCGCGGGCTGCGCATGTTCGGGGCGCCGCCGGGCCACGAATGGGCGCACCTGCCGCGGATCGACCCGCGTCTCGGGGCCCTCGCCGCCGAGATCGGCTGGCACTTGCAGTACCACTCGGTCACCCGCGACGACATCGAACACGCCGCCGCGCCGCTGCTCGCGCTGGCGTGCCCGGTGGTGCTCGACCATTTCGGCATGTTCGACCCCCGGCTCGGGCTCGACCAGCCGGGCTTCGCGGCAATCCTGCGCCTGCTCGACAGTGGCCGCGTATGGGTCAAGCTCTCGGGCCCGATGCGCGCCGCGCGCGAGGAGGACATGCCCTACCCCTCGATGACCCGCTTCGCCCACGCGCTGGTAGCGCACGCGCCCGAGCGGATGCTGTGGGGCTCCGACTGGCCGCATGTGCAGATGAACGGGCGGGTCATGCCCAACGACGGCGACTTGCTAGGGTTGCTGGCGGAATGGGTCCCCGACGAGGCGGTGCGGGCGCGGATCCTCGCAGAGAACCCGCTCGCGCTCTATCGCTAGAGACGGGCCCTCTCCGTGCGCTTCGCGAAAGGCGGCGCAATGTATTGCCTGCAGCGGCATCTGGTGTCGCCGCCTCGGCGGCGCGGGGCGGAGGGATTTGACAAGACCCCCCGGCCTCCATGACAATAGGCGCGCGGGGAGTCCGTCCGGAGCACGAACGAACTCGAGAGCGGACCGCGCGGGGAGAGGCCCAATGGAAGAGCTTGCGCAGGCGGCACTCGTGTCCGCCGGGCTGGTGGCATGCGCACGCGCGCTGCGATCACCGCGCGTCCACGAACTCGGACCGATCGAGGCGTTCGGTCTGCACAGCGATTCGCTCAGGCATGACGGCGACGCCCCGCGCGCGATCGTCTCGCGCGAGCACGGCTACGCGATCGTGCTGATGATCGAGGGCGAGGCCAAGGCGCGGCACTATGGGCACAGCTGCGCGCTGGCGCCCGACGACTTCCTGCTGGTCGACGGCGCCGCGCCGCTCGAGTTCGCGTTCGCCGAGCCGGGCGAAATCCTGGTGCTGGGGGTTCCCGCGCGGGTGCTGCGCAACCACCTGCCCTCGCCCGACCAGTTCTGCGGCCTCGCGCTGCGCTCGCACGAGGGCATCGCGCAAGGGGCCGCCGAGATGACCCGCTGCATCGTCGGCCAGCTCGAAGACGGGCTCTCGCCGCAGTTCCACGGCCGCGTCGCGCGCAATCTGCTCGACACGCTGGCGACCGCGTTCTCGATGGCGCTCGACGGCAGCCTCAAGGGCTCGCCGCTGCTCTGCAGCCGCAACGCGCGCGTGCGGCTGCGCATCGAGCGCGACTTGCGCGACCCCGAGCTGAGCCCGGCGCGGATCGCCGCGCGGCTGCGGATGTCGCCGCGCTATCTGCGGGCGATCTTCGCCGCGAGCGACGAGACCGTTTCGGCCTACATCCTGCGCCGGCGCCTCGAGGAGTGCGCGCGCGAGCTGGCCGACCCCGAGCAGGGCCGCGCGTCTATCACCCAGATCGCGTTCGGCTGGGGGTTCAACAGCGCGCCGCATTTCACCCGCAGCTTCCGCGAGCGCTACGGCATGTCGCCGCGGCAGTACCGGACCTGCGCGGCGAGCCGCGGGCTGATTTCCGCTCCGGCGGGCAGACTTGTCGAGGGCCGCGAGCACGCGGTCGGGGAGAACATGTGATGCGGGCGACCACGGGACGGATTGCACGGCTTGCGGCACTGCTTGCCGCGGCCTCGGCTGCGGTGCCGGCGCTGGGCCAGGCCGGCGCCTCGGCCGAAGACCAGCTCGGCGCGGTGCAGCGCTGTCGCGCGATCGCCGATCTCGAGGACCGCGTCGCCTGCTACGATCGGGCGAGCGCGCCCGGCGCGCAAGCCGAGGCCGTGCCGCCGCCGCCGCCGCCACCGACTCCCGAGGAGCGGTTCGGCAGGACGCCGGAACGCGCCCGCGCCGCTCCGCCGCCGCCGCCCCCGCCCGAAGCGCAAGCGCAACCCGTGCAGCAGCTCGACCGGATCGAGGCGAAGATCGCATCGCTGCGCACCGACGCTCTCGGCCGCGTGTCGTTCGTGCTCGACAACGGGCAGACTTGGCGAATGACCGAGGCCGAGGCTGCGCTCGACTTGCCCGGCCGGGGCGATCCGGTGACCATTCGGCGCGGCGCGGTCGGCGGCTACCGGCTCGACTGGGGCAATATCGGCGTCCGAGTCGCACGCGTCGAATGATCGCGGTCCGCGATGCGTGGCACTCGCGCAGCGGACTTTGCATGAAGCGGCATCGATCCTTGATCGGCCGCGGCGGCACCCAGCCCCGCGATAGCCGCAACCCCCGATTTATGTATTGATCTCGACTCGGTAGACCGGCGGTAAGTCCGGTCTCCGTCGGCGGACCGATTGGCCGGCCGAAAGGGGAGAAGTTCGCATGCTGGTCGTGCCATCTGCACGCGCCACTAGGGCGCGTTCGGACGCTTTTGTGCGCGTGTTATTTACACGCGGTGCGATAACAATTGCAAAGCTAACGGTTAGCTTTGAGATTGTCGGCTTGCTAGTCTTTCATAACTTTCGGCTTATTGATCGTCATCACTTCGCGATGCGTTGCTTTCCACGCCCGCTCGGAGGACCCCCGCCCGCAAACACAAGGGGAGGAAATAATGAGCACAACCATCCATGAACGGCGCGCACGCCTGCGCGCCGCGTACGTCGGCGGGGCAAGCCTTGCCGCGCTGACGCTGTGGGCCGCACCGGCCCCGGCGCAGAACGAGCCGCAGCCCGTCGTTCCGGGCCAGGAAACCGCCGCGGCGAGCGAAGGCCAGGACACCAACACGATCCTCGTCACCGGCTCGCGCATCGCCCGGCGCGACTACACCGCGACCAGCCCGATCGTCACGGTCGACGCCGCGCTGCTCGAGCAGTCGAGCTCGATCAACCTCGAAGCCAACCTCAACAAGCTGCCGCAGCTCGCGCCGGCGCTGACCCAGTTCGGCCCCGCGACCGGGCGCGGCGATCACGAGCCGACCGCGGGCAGCACGCCGGGCGCGACCACGGTCAGCCTGCGCCAGCTCGGCGCCAACCGCAACCTGGTGCTGACCGACGGGCGGCGCGGAACCCCGGTCAATGGCACCGGCGTGACCGACATCAACACCATTCCCTCGGCGGCGATCGAGCGCGTCGAGATCATCACCGGCGGCGCCTCGTCGACCTACGGTGCCGACGCGGTCGGCGGCGTGGTCAACTTCATCCTCAAGGACGACTTCGAGGGCTTCACCGTCGACGCGCAGTACGGACTTTCGGAGCGCGGCGACGGTGAGGAATTCCGCGTCTCGGGCCTGTTCGGCGCCAGCACCGGCGACGGCCGCGGCAACGTCATGCTCGGGCTCGAGCGCTACGACCGTAAGGAGATCAAGCAGTTCGCGCGCCCGTGGTTCGAGGAGCTCTACGCGAGCCCCGACACTCTCGGAAACACGATCTTCGGGTTCGAGCAGACCTACTTCCTGTTCCCGACGCAGGCCGGCCGGCCCGCTAACAGCGGCCAGCCCAACCAGGCCGCGACCAACGCCATGTTCCGGGCCAAGGGCGCGCCGGCCACCAACCCGGCGGGCGCCGCGCTCAACATCCCGCTGACCGCCTCGTTCTATCTCAACGACGACAACACGCTGTTCCTCAACCAGGGCAACGGCACCGGCGCGAACTACGTGCCGCTGCTGGCCGGCTACACCGGCACCTACGACGGCGTGAGCCGCAAGCTCACCGCGGGCGGGCTGCTGCGCGACAACTACATCGATCAGATGCTGTCGACGCCGATGGACCGGTGGTCGCTGTTCGCCAAGGGCGACTACGAGATCAACGACTGGGTCAGCGTGTTCGGCCAGGCCAACTTCGTGCGCTCGCAGGTGTTCACCCGCAACCTGGTGGCGCCGGCGATCACCAGCTGGAGCGTGCTGATCCCGCACGGCACCGATACCTTCCTCGGCGACTACACGCTCAACAACAGCCCCGGCGCCGACGGGCTCTATCGCACGGCCGACGACATCGCGTCGGTCGGCGCGGTCAACCTCGGCATTCCGTCGTCGGTTCTCGCCAACGGCAACACCCACCCGGACTACCTGCCCGGCGGCCGCTTCGGCCTCAACTGCGGGCCGGTCGGCGGTTGCACCAACAACCAGGTCTATCCGGTGCCCGGCGAGCTCAACACGCTGCTGAACAGCCGCGGCTCGCCCAACTCGCCGTTCCAGATCAACAAGTTCCTCGACCAGCTCGGCGAACGCTACCTCGACAACCGCACCCAGACCTTCCAGGTTCTGGCGGGCCTCGAGGGCAGCGTGCCCGGCACCGACTGGACGTGGGAAGTCTACGGCTCGCACGGCGAATCGTACACCAAGGCCGACCAGTACAACTATTCGTCGGTGCTCCGCTGGCGCGCCGTGCTGAGCTCGCCGAACTACGGCCGGAATTTCCTCTACAAGGGCAATTCGGGCGCGCCGGGCGGCGGCTTCCAGGGTGCCACCGGCACCTGCACCAGCGGCGTCAATCCGTTCACCGACGCCCCGTGGACCGACGATTGCGCCGCCGCGGTGCGGACCAACCTGCAGACCGAGAACACCAACATCCAGGACATCGTCGAGGCGAACCTGCAGGGCGGGCTGTTCGAGCTGCCCTACGGCCAGCTGCGCTTCGCCGCCGGTGCCTCGTACCGCAAGAACTCGATCGCCTTCCACCCTGATGGCCAGTCGACCGAGGGCACCTCGTTCCTCGAGCCGGTCAACGGCCTCTATCCGCAGGGCGCCACCTCGGGCTCGGTGACGGCCAAGGAGGTCTACGGCGAGGTGCTGATCCCGCTGCTGTCGGGCCTGCCGTTCGCGGAAGAGCTCAACATCGAGGCTGGCTATCGCATGTCCGACTACGATCTCGACGCGGTCGGCACGGTTGGCACTTACAAGATCAACGGCGAATGGGCGCCGTTCGAGTGGCTGCGGTTCCGCGGCGGGTACCAGCGGGCGAGCCGCGCGCCGAACCTCGCCGAGCTGTTCACCGCGGCGACCTCGACGCTCGGAAGCTCGGCCGACGGCGACCCTTGCTCGCGCGCCAACCCGGCCAGCCCGGTCGGCATCGGCAACTACTCGGCCAATCCGATCGGCCTCAACTCCGAGCTGCAGCCGATCTCGAACGACACCAACGGCGGCAACGCCGACGCGGCCAAGGTCGAGACGCTGTGCCGGCAGATCATGAATGCCGACGGCAACGGGGGCGGCGACGTCTACTACACCCCGGGCCGGACCTACAGCGCGGTCACCGCGGGCTTCGGGTTCCCGACCCTGATCGGCAACCCCAACCTCGCCGAGGAGGACGCCACGACCTACACGATCGGCGGGGTCATCCGCTCGCCGTCGGACAGCCCCTGGCTCAGCCGGCTCAACCTGTCGGTCGACTACTACAACGTCGATCTGACCAACGCGATCTCGCAGCAGAGCATCGACGGCGTGTACCGTCGCTGCTTCTCGGCGGTGTACAACCCGAGCTACGAGCTCAACGAGTTCTGCGCGCTGGTCGGCCGCACCCCGGGAACGGGCGAGGTCGCCAACGTCAAGATCACCTACTCGAATGCGGGCCGGGTCAAGACCTCGGGCATCGACGCCCAGCTCAACTGGTCGCTCGACCTCGAGGAGGCCGGACTCGGGCTGCCGGGCACGTTCATCACCAGCGTGCAGACCACCTACCTGCTCAACTTCGAAACGACGACCGACGACGGGATCATCCCGCTGGTCGATTTCGCCGGCACGCTGGGCAGCGGGCAGGTCGGCACCAACCCGGGCTCGTACCGCTTCAAGTCGTTCACGACGTTCACCTACGCGGTGTCCGGCGCGACCTTCTCGTTGCAGTGGCAGCACAAGTCGGCGGTCGACTCGATGCAGAGCGTGCTCGACACGACCAGCAACATCACCGGCGCGCCGGCCTACGACCTGTTCAACCTCAACGGCACTTACGCGATCACGCCGGACATCCAGTTCCGCTGGGGTATCGACAACCTGTTCGACAAGGCCCCGCCGCTGACCGGCGTCAACCTCAACGCTGACGGCCGCGCCACGCTCTACGGCGGCGTCTACGACGCCGCCCACTACGACGTGCTCGGCCGCCGCTTCTTCATCGGCGCGACCTTCGACTTCTAGCCCAAAGCCATCGGGCTCCTCACTCAGGCCCTCCCTCGCGGGAGGGCCTTTTTTTTGCAGGGGCGCCGACAATATTGCGCACGGCGCCATGCAGGCCGGGTCTTGACTGAAATGGCCCTATTTTCGGCGCCTGCGCGCCGCGCGCGCATTCGCGGCTTGCCCGGCATGCCGGCGCCCCGCACTTTTCGGGCGAACGATCGGGAGAGTTCCATGTC
>DATDLP010000465.1:0-4160 GCA_036519255.1 Croceibacterium sp. | reverse complement strand
AGCGAAATCCCCGGCGCAAACTCCTCGTCGCCGGCATGGAACACCACGTGATCGGCGTAAAGCTTGCGCACCAGCTGCGCGACCGGCTCGCCGTCGAACGGCGCGCGCACGTCGCGGTCGCAGATGCGGCGCGAAGTCGCGAAGGCCATCTCGGCGTCCTGCACGTGGAACCGCGCATTGGGAAACGTGCCGAGCGAGCCGGCGTGATCGTAATGCAGGTGGGTCAGGATGACGTCCTCGACCAGCAGGTGATCGATCCCGGCGGCACGCAGGCCGTCGTTGACCGAGCGCGTGATCGTGCGTCCTCGCGCCACGGCGGCATCCTCGCCAAACCCGGTGTCGACGATCAGCGGCGGGTGTCCGTCGCGGTGGATCGCCCAGACGAAATAGTCGAGCGGCATCGGCAGATCATGATCGTCGACCGGACGGACGAAGTTCTCGCCCGCCGGCCGCTCGTGCCGCGCGTAGCGGATGGCATCGATGCGGGTGACGAGACTTGTCAACAGAACCTCAAGCGAACTTGAGAGTGATCGGCTGGCGGATCGGACCGTGCCCGACAGTCGTCATCCACGGCTCGTAAGGCCCCGCGAGCTCGATGCTTTCTACCTGCGCCACGATCGCGCCCAGCAGGGCCTGCGCCTCCATCGTCGCGAGCGTTCGGCCGACGCAACCGTGGACGCCGTAGCCCCAGCCGAGCGAGTGGCGGTTGTCGCGCTCGAGCCGGTATTCGCCCGGCGCGTCCCAGAATCGCGGGTCGCGGTTGGCGGCGGCGAACATCAGCCCGCAGCGGGTGCCGGCGGGGATGACGTAGTCGTCGATCTCCACGTCGCGGGTGGCGATGCGGCCGGCCATGCGGCTCGGCGAATCCCAGCGCAGCGATTCGTCGAACGCGGCGCGGACCTTTTTCGGTTCGGCGCGCAGCTTGGCGTATTCGTCGGGGAACTCGGCCCAGGCCCGCAGCGCGTTGGCCATGGTGATGAACGTTGTGTCGGCCCCGGCGCTGAGCACCGTCTGCAGCAGCAGCTTGGCCTCGGCCCGCGTGACCTGGCCGGAGTCCGCGGCGGCGTAGATCGTCTCGCCGATCCCCTCGGGATCGAGCGCCGCGCGCTCGCACTGCGTCTCGAGCCACTGGATCACCGCCGAATAGTCGTGCTGCATCGCCTGGTCGAACAGCTCGCCCGGCGGGCCCATCGTCGCCCAGACCATCTCCGAGAAGCCGTGCATGTGCTCGCGGCCCTCGACCGGCAGGCCGAGGATGTCGGGCAGGACCTGGAACACGTAAGCCTGCGAGACCTCCGAGACGGCATCGACCGGCTCGCCCGCGCGGGTGCGCAGACGGTCGAGCAGCTCGTTCGCCCGCGTCTCGAAGATCGTCTTCACGCGTTCGAGCGCGCGCGGGCTCAGCGCGTCGGCGATGACCTTGCGCACCTGGGTGTGGCGCGGCGGATCGTCGGTCAGCAGGATCTCGGGGCGCGGGCTGGTCGGGTCGTGCCACGGCCGGCTGGCGCTCGAGAACGCCTTCCAGTCGAGCAGCCCGGCGGCGACGTGCTCGTGGCGGCCGAGCATGTGCGTGCCGTCGCCCAGGCGCACCACCGGGGCGAACTCGCGCAGGGCGTCGTCGATCGCGCTGGCGTTGCGCACGGCGTCGGGGGTGAAGATGTCGAGCGCGTATTCGGGAATCGGCGTGCTCACAGGCCGAGCCCGTCGAACCGCACGTCGCCTTCGCCATGCCTGGTGATGTGCCCCGCGGTCGGCTCGGCGAAGTGCGCGCCGATTACCAGGACGCCGCTGTCGGCATACTTGTGGACGAAGCCGATACGGGTCTGCCGCCCGGCTTCCTTGTCGAGATCGAAGGTCGCGTGGCGGTGCGGCATCGCGCATTGCATCGGGTGGTGCATGAGGTCGCCGGTGATGACCGCCTCCTCACCGTTCGAGCTGATTCGGACGTGGACGTGGCCCGGCGTGTGGCCGTGGCTTGGCTCGCAGACAATCCCGTCCGCGATCACGTGGTCGGCCTCGATGAAGTCGGCGAGGCCGAGCGCGACGATCGGATCGACGCATTCGACCAGATGCGTGTCGGTGTGCACGCCGTCGTGGCGGATGACATTTTGCCACGCCTCGTACTCGGTCTTGCCGAACAGGTAGCGCGCGTTGGGGAAGGTTGGCCTGAACGCGCCGGTTTCGGGGTCCTTGTAGGTGTTCCAGCCGACATGGTCGAAGTGCAGATGGGTGCACATCACCGTGTCGACCTCATCGCGCGTGATGCCGAGGCTCTCGAGGTCCTCGAGGAAGCCCTCGGGCAAGTTGCAGAACACGTCGAAATCCCGCTCGCGGCCCGCACCGATGCACGAATCGACGACGATCACGCGGCCGGGCGCCTGCACCACGAAACCCTGGAAGTTCATCCGCTGCTTGCCGTCAGGGGTGGCATAATGCGGGTGCAGCCATTCCATCGCGATGACTTCCTCCGCCGTGGCGTCAGGCATGGTCATGTTGATATTGTCCTGGAAGTTCCACAGCTCGACAATACGCGTCACGGTGACGTCGCCGATCCGCCACGACTTCATGTGCTCCTGGGCCATGTGCTCTCCCTTATCCCCTCACTCGTCATTGCGAGGAGCGAAGCGACGAAGCAACCCAAGGCAGTTCTGCATCGCCCTGGGTTGCTTCGCTGCGCTCTCAATGACGACGATCGGGGGTTGCCATTGAATCTCTAGGCCGCCTTTTTCGTCTTGGGCTTGTAGCGCGCCACGCTCTCGGGCGGCAGCTCGGCGGAGGGCAGCGGGGCCTTGCCGAGGATGAAGTCGGCCCCGCGCTCGCCGATCATCACGCACGGCGCGTTGGTGTTGCCGCCGATGATGCTCGGCATGACCGAGGCGTCGGCAATGCGCAGCCCGGCGATGCCGTTGAAGCGCAGCTCGGGGTCGACCACCGCCCCGGCGTCCGAGCCCATGCGGCAGGTGCCGACCGGGTGGTGCACGGTGTAGCCGGTCTCGCGGATGTAGGCGTCGAGCGCCTCGTCGCTCGTCACGGCCGGCCCGGGAGCGACCTCGGTGCCCTCGTACTCGGCGAACGGTTCGCTGGCGAACGCGGCGCGGGCGATCCGCAGTGCACGGATCAACGGCTTGATGTCGTCGGGATGCTCGAGCAGGTGCGGATCGATCAGCGGCGCAGCGCCCGGGTCGGCGCTGGCGAGGCGCACGGTGCCGCGGCTCTTCGGGTACAGCGCGACCGGGCTGATCGCGTAGCCGTGGCCGATCGGGAACGGGATTTTCGGGTTGGTCAGCCGCTTGGCGGGCTGGAACACGAACTGCACGTCGGGCTTGTCGAGCGACGGGTCGGTGCGCAGGAAGGCTACGCTCTCGAAGACGTTGCCGGCGAGCGGGCCGGTGCGGGTCAGCGCGTACTGCAGCGCGTACCACAGGTTGCGCGGGACGGTCTTCCAGCTCCAGCCGTAGCTGGTCCAGTCGTCGGTCTCCATGTGCAGCGGGCTGGCCGGATGATCATGGTAGTTCGCGCCGACGCCCGGCGCGTCGAGCACGACCTCGATGCCCAGCTCTTTGAGATGCGCGGCAGGGCCGATGCCCGAGAGCATCAGAATCTGCGGCGTCTGCACCGTGCCGGCCGAGAGGATCACCTCGTGCCGCGCGCGGATCACGCGCCCGTCGGTCAGCTCGACCCCAACCGCGCGCTTGTCCTCGACCACCACCCGCGCAACGTGCGCATCGGTCTGCACATGGATGTTGCCGCGCGCGAGCGCGGGGCGGAGCATGTTCTTGGCCGTGCTCTCGCGCTGGCCGTCGCGCAGCAAGCCCTGGCGGCGGCCGTAACCTTCGGGGTTGGGCCCGTTGAAGTCCGGGCAAGCGGGGAATTGCAACGCGGCGAGCGCGTCCATGAACGCGTAGTTGAGCGCGTTCGGCCCCTCGACATGCTTGACGTTGATCGGGCCGCCGTGGCCGTGGAACACGCTCTCGGGATAGTTCTCGTTGTTCTCGGTGCGGGTGAAATAGGGCAGCACCTCGGCGTAGGACCAGCCGGTGGCGCCGGCATCCGACCAGTCGTCGTAGTCGGTCGGATGGCCGCGGAAATAGACCATGCCGTTGATCGAGCCCGAGCCGCCGATCACCCGCCCGCGCGGCACCGGCACCTCGCGCCCGGCC